>NZ_JBWKKF010000014.1:184181-246627 GCF_056431745.1 Amycolatopsis sp. NPDC045836
GGGACGCCGCCGATCTTTACCCGGGAAAGAAGATCCTGTTCCGCTCCGGTGAACGGAAAGGGGGCCCGCCCCCGGAACCCCCGGCCGTGTGGGCGCGGGGCCGCGGCCCCGCGCCCACGCGGTTCCTCCCGCCCCGGTGCCACCAAGGCACGCTCCGGTCACGACCCGGACCCGAGGGGTTGACACGCCGATGCCCGGTTCCGCATAGTTTCGCGTCATACCGACCGCGCGGTATCGGGTGTTCCACATATTGGGAACCCCGTGTCGTGGAGGAGACCAATGACGATCGCTTCCCCCTCGCCGCTGCTGGCGCTGGACCGGATCACCGTGCGCTTCGGCGGCCTGGTGGCGCTCAACGAAGTCACCATGGAGGTGCCACCGGGAACGGTCGTCGGGGTGATCGGGCCCAACGGGGCGGGCAAGACCACGCTGTTCAACGTGATCTGCGGCTTCGTCCGGCCCCAGCGGGGCGAACTGCACTGGCGCGGCGAACGCCTGCGCAGCCACAGCCCCCGCGACCTGGCCGGCCTCGGCATCTCGCGCACGCTGCAGGGGCTCGGGCTGTTCGCCGGGCTGACCGTGCTGGAGAACGTGATGACCGGCGCCCACCAGCACGCCAGGGCTCAGGGCCTGGCCAACACCTTCGGCACCCGCAAGGCCGCCCGCGACGAAGCCGCGCTGACCGACAAGGCCCGGCACGTCCTGCGGGAACTCGGCATCGACAGCCACGCCAAGGCCATTCCCCGCATGTTGCCCTACGGCGTGCAGAAACGCGTGGCGCTGGCGCGGGCGCTGGTCGCCGAACCGGCGATGCTGCTGCTCGACGAACCGGCGAGCGGGCTGTCCGCCGCGGAGATCGACGAACTGGCCGGGCGCATCCGCCGGTTCACCGAAACCACCTCGGTCGTGGTGGTGGAGCACCACATGGATCTGGTGATGCGGGTGTGCGACCACATCGTGGTGCTGAACTTCGGCGAGGTGATCGCCGCCGGGACCCCGGCCGAGGTCCGCGCGGACCCGCTGGTCACCGAGGCCTACCTGGGCGCGGAAACCGAGGAGGCCCGCCGTGCTTGAGGTCGACGAACTGGTCACCAGCTACGGCGCGGTCCGCGCCCTGGACGCGGTCAGCCTGTCCACAAGGGACGGTTCGATCACCGCGGTGCTCGGTGCGAACGGCGCGGGCAAGACCACCCTGCTGCGCACCGTCGGCGGGCTGGTGGCCCCGGACAGCGGGCGGGTGCGGTTCGACGGCACCGACGTCACCGGCTGGTCCGCCGACCGGCTCACCCGCAGCGGACTGGTGCACGTCCCCGAAAGCGGCGGGGTGATCACCGAGCTGACCGTCGAGGAGAACCTGCGCCTCGGCGCGCTGTGGCGCCGCGACCGCGCCGACCGCGCGGCCGCCCTGCGGGAGGTGCTCGACCTGTTCGGTCCGCTGGCCGAACGGCGGAACAAGCTCGCGGCCACGCTTTCCGGCGGTGAACGGCAGATGCTGGCCATCGGCCGCGCGCTGATGAGCAGGCCGCGCCTGCTGCTGCTGGACGAACCCTCGCTCGGCCTGGCCCCGCTGATCACCCTGCGGATCCTGCGGGTGATCGAGGACCTGCGTGCGGCCACCGGGCTGACCGTGCTGCTCGTCGAGCAGAACGCCCGCAGCGCGCTTTCCGTGGCGGACCACGGGTTCGTGCTCTCGCTCGGCCGCGTGGTCGCCACCGACCGCGCCGAGGAACTGCTGGCCGACGACCAGCTCCGCCACGCCTATCTCGGCTTCTGACCCCCGATCGAACGGAACCGCAGTCGATGAACGGTTTCCTGGCCCTGACCGTGAACGGTGTCGCCACCGGCGCCGTCTACGCCGCGCTGGGGCTGTCGCTGGTGATCATCTTCCGGGCCACCCGGGTGATCAACTTCGCGCAGCCCGCGCTGGCGCTGATCTCCACCTACCTCGCCTACTCGGTGAACAAGGCGACCGGCAGCTACTGGCTGGCCTTCGCGGTGGCGCTGGTCGCCGGCGCGCTCCTCGGCGCGCTCACCGAACGCCTGCTGATCCGGCCGCTGCGCAACCGGACCGAGCTCAGCCCGGTGATCGTCACCCTCGGCCTGCTCATGGTGCTGCAGGCGGTCTCCGGCATGATCTGGACCAACGAGCCGCAGTCGTTCCCGTACGCCTTCGACTTCCGCGGCATGTTCTCCGCCTCCAACCTGTTCACCGTGCTGGTGGTGCTGGCCACCGCGGCGGGCATCCTGGTGCTGTTCCGGTTCACCGCGCTGGGCCTGCGGCTGCGGGCGGCGGCGTTCAAACCGGAGGTGGCCAGGATGCTCGGCGTCCGGGTCGGGCTGATGCTCACCGTCGGCTGGGCGCTGGCGGCCACCGTCGGCGCGCTGGCCGGCCTGCTCGCCACCCCGCCGTTCCTGTTCCCCACCGTGCTCGACGGGGTTTTTGTCTACGCGCTGACCGCGGCGGTGATCGGCGGGCTGGACAACCCGGCGGGCACCGTGCTCGGCGGCTTCGCCGTCGGCATCGGACTGTCCTATGTGTCCGGTTACCTCGGGCCGGAACTGGTCACCATCGCCGCGCTGGCGATCCTGGTGCTGGTGCTGGCACTCCGCCCGAACGGCCTGTTCGGCCGCGCCGTCGCCAGGAGGGTCTGACACCATGGCCGAGAAGACCACCGCACTGCGCGACCGGCTCCGGCCGGGCACCACCGCCCCCGCGCGCACCGCCGCCGGGCTGCCGCCGCTGGTCCGGCACCTGCTGCTGGCGCTGGCCGCGCTCGCCGTGATCGTCGCGCTGACCTTCGTCGTCGACCCGTTCACCAACGTCCGGCTGGCCACCGTCGGCTACTACCTGATCGCGGTGGCCGGGCTGACCCTGCTCACCGGCTTCAACGGGCAGGTTTCGCTGGGGCACGGCGCGTTCATGTTCATCGGCGCCTACACCGTCGCGCTGCTGGTGCTGCACGTGCCGAGCCTGCCGTTCTGGGCCGACCTGCTGCTGGCCGCCGCGGCCAGCGGGGTGGCGGGCACGCTCGCCGGGGCCGCCGCGGCCCGGTTGCACGGGCCGTACCTGGCCGGGGCCACGCTCGCGCTGGCGGTCGGCCTGCCCGCGATCACCCAGCGCTTCCCCGAACTGCTCGGCGGCAGCAACGGACTGGCGTTCACGGTGAACAGCAGGCCGGCGGCGCTGGCGGGCACCATCCCGACCCCGCAGTGGCAGGCCTGGGTGGTCTGGACCACGGTACTGCTGGCGCTGGTGGTGCTGGCGAACCTGACCCGCTCGCGGTTCGGCCGGATGCTGCGCGCGGTGCGCGACGACGAGGTCTCCGCCGAACTGGCCGGTATCCACATCGGACGAACGAAGATCCTGGCCTTCGTGCTCAGCGCCATCTGCGGCGGGCTGGCCGGTGGGCTGCAGGCGTTCCTGCTCGGCACCGCCGCGCCCGGCTCGTTCACCCCGGTGCTCTCGCTCAGCCTGCTCGCGGCCATGGTGCTCGGCGGCATCGGCAGCATGTGGGGCGCGTTGTGGGGCGCGCTCGCGCTGGTCTACTTCCAGGCGTGGTCGGAGGACCTGACCCACGCGCTCGACCTCGGCACCGACATCGCGAACAACCTGCCGCTCGCGGTCTACGGCGTCGTGCTCATCGTTGTTGTCCTCGTTTTCCCCCAAGGGATCCAGGGCGGTGTCCGAGCCCTGCGAACCCGCCTCCGGCGCACGGAAGAAGGTCATCGATGAAAAGAACCACGCTCGTCGCGGCGGCACTGGCCGCGGCACTGACCCTGGCGTCCTGCAGCGGGGCCGGTGAGCAGCAGACCGGCGGCACCGCCGACGCCGGCGCCGCACCCGGCGTCACCGACACCAGCGTGCTGATCGGCACGCACCAGCCGCTGACCGGCCCGGCCGCGCCCGGGTACAGCCGGATCTCGGTCGGGGCCAGGGCGATGTTCGACTACATCAACGACAACGGCGGCGTCAACGGCCGCAAGATCGAGTACCGCGTGGAGGACGACGGCTACAACCCGACCCGCACGGTCGAGGTGGTCAAGAAGCTCGTCCTGCAGGACCAGGTGTTCGCCCTGCTCGGCGGGCTGGGCACGCCGACGCACTCGAAGGTGATCGAGTTCCTGAACACCGAGAAGGTGCCCGACCTGCTGGTCTCCTCCGGCGCGCTGATGTGGGACGACCCGGCCAGGAGCCCGATGACCTTCGGCTACCAGGTGGACTACACCCGCGAGGGCAAGATCCAGGGCGACTGGATCAAGAAGAACCTGGCGGGCAAGAAGGTCGGCCTGATGTTCCAGAACGACGACGTCGGCCGCGACTCCCAGAAGGGCCTCGACCAGTTCATCGCCGACCAGATCGTGGAGCGGCAGGGATACGACCCGGCCAACACCGACGTGGTGCCGCAGATCTCCGCGCTGCGCGACGCCGGTGCCGAGGTCATCGTCTGCTCCTGCGTGCCCGCCTACACCGCGCTGTCCATCCTGACCTCGGCGAAGCTGGGTTACCGGGCGCAGTTCGTGGTCAGCAGCATCGGCGCGGACCCGGCCACGCTGACCGGCCTGCTGCAGGAGTTCGGCAAGCGCGGCGGCACCGAGGTCTCCGCCCCGCAGCTGCTCAACGGCCTGATCGGCACCGGTTACCTGCCCGACGTCAGCCGCGCCGACGACCCGTGGATCAAGCTGCTGCGCGAGGTGCACCAGAAGCACATCCCGGACGAGCAGCTGACCAACACGGTGATCTACGGCATGGTGCAGGCGTTCACCTTCGCCCAGGCGCTCAAGGCGGCGGGCAAGGACCTGACCCGCCAGAAGCTCGTCGACGCGATGCGCTCCGGTGCGCTGGAAGGCCCCGGCCTGACCCCCTTCGGGTTCACGCAGCAGTCGCACTCCGGCTACACCGGCGCCTACGTGTTCAAGATCAACCCGGACACCACCACCACGGAGATCCAGCCGCCGATGGTGACCGACCGGGAGAACGGGCCGATCACCCCGGCGAACCCGCAGCGCAAAACCCCGGAGCAGATCAACCTGTTCGGCGGTACCAGCTAGCATGTGATCGTCTACGACCGTGGAAAGGAGCCCGCTGATGACCGGCACCACCGCCGAACCGGGCGCCGTCCCCACGGTGCGCGACCGGGTGCTCCGCGCCGCGACCACCCTGTTCGCGCAGAAGGGCTTCGAGGGCACCTCGGTCCGCGAGATCGTGCTCGCGGCCGGGGTGACCAAGGGCGGGCTGTACCACTACTTCGACTCGAAGGACGACCTGCTCCACGAGATCTACACGCGGATGCTGCGGGTGCAGGCGCAGCGGATGGAGACCATCGCCGCGTCCGACCTCCCCCTCCCGCAGCGCATCCACGCCATCGTGGTGGACGTCGTGGCCACCAGCATCGCCCACCTGGACGAGGCGGTGGTCTTCTTCCAGTCGATGCACCTGCTGCCCGAGGAGAAGGTGGCGCAGGTGCGCGCGGAACGCCGCCAGTACCACGAACGGGTCCGCGGGCTGGTCGACGAAGGCCAGCGCGCGGGCCTGTTCCGCACCGACGTGCCCGCCGACATCGTGGTGCAGTACCACTTCGGCGCCATCCACCGGCTGGGCCAGTGGTACCACCACGACGGGCCGCTGAGCGGCGAGCAGGTCGGCCACCACTTCGCCAACCTGATGCTGGCCAGCCTGCTCGGCGACTTCAGCCTGTGACCACGTCGCTCACTCGCGCGGCACGCCGGATCGGTCACCCGGCCCGGGAGACCCGCGCCGGCCACGGCATCGCCGTGCTCACCGGGCCAGCGTCTCCCGCACGTGCGGCAGCAGGTCCAGCTCCGCCGCCCGCTCGGGGGTGAGCCAGGCGAACTCCTGGTGCTCACCGGGGTTCAGCACCACTTCCCCGGCGCCGTCGCTGACCTGGTAGACCCGGGCGTGCACGCGCAGGTCGCGCCCGGCCACGTCCATCCAGCTGTGCCTGCTGCGCTCGGCGGTGACCCGGACGGTCAGCCCGGTCTCCTCGGCGGCCTCGCGCACGGCGGCGGTTTCCATCGGCTCACCCGGCTCGACCGTGCCGCCGGGCAGTTCCCACCGCCCGCCGTGGAAGGTGCCCTCGCTGCGGCGGAGGAACAGCACCTCACCACCGCGCTCGATCCAGCAGTACACCAGGTTCTTCTCCGCCGTCCCGCCCATCGGGCCATTCTCGCGCCCCGGGGTTCGGTTTCGGGCCGTGGGGGTAGAACCTCGTGCGTTCCCCACCTCGCGCGAAGGAGTTCAGCATGAAGCTCTACGCCGATCGGCCGGTCCGCTGGGTCCTGCAGGTGCTCAGCGACGTCTTCGCCGTTTTTGTCACCGGGTTCGCGATCTGGCTGGCGCTCGAGGTGCACGAGCAGGTGATGCGCCTGCGCGCCCCCGGCGACGGACTGATCAACGCGGGGAACGGCTTGCGCGGCACCTTCGATTCGGCCGCCGACAACGCCGACGACGTGCCGCTGGTCGGCGACGCGCTCGCCGACGCGCTGCACACCGGTTCGGACGCGAGCACGAAGCTGAGCGAAGCCGGGCAGTGGCAGGTCGAGGCGGTGGCGAACCTGGCGTGGTGGCTGGCGGCGCTGCTGATCGCCATGCCGGTGCTGTTCCTGCTGGTGACCTGGTTGCCGCTGCGCGTGCGGTTCGTGCGGCGGGCCACCGCCGGGGTCCGGCTGCGCCGCCTCGGCCGGGACGGGCAGGACCTGCTGGCCCTGCGGGCGCTGGTGACCCAGCCGCTGCCCCGGCTCGCCGCCGCGGGTGAGGTCACCGAGGGCTGGCGGGCGCGCGACCCCGAGGTCCTCGCCGAACTGGCCCGCTGGGAACTCCACCGCCTCGGCCTGAGCGCTCGCGTATAGGTCGTTATACGCACGGCTCGGCAGCCGGACGCGATGGTCGCCGCGCGGCTCAGCTGCTGGAGGTCGCGGGCTGGCGGGTGGCGACCGCCGAGTAGTGCGCGGCCCCGATCGCGCCGACGATGGCGAACAGGAAACCGGCCACGGCACCGCCTTCGAACCCGGCCCGCACGTTGTCCTCCAGGTAGAGCAGGCCGATCAGCGAGGAGAGCGCGGTGTTGGTGGTGAACATGATCGCGGTGACCGCGGTGGCCCCGCTCTTCTGCAGGGCCATCGCGAGCAGCACCGCCGCGGCGATGCCGTTGAGCGGGATGGCCCAGGCGGTCGGCTCGAACACGATCGGCCAGATCGAATCGGGGATGTGCAGGGTGCGGGCCGAGATGCCGACGACGCTGTAGCCGAGGCCCGCCCCGAAGGCGAGCATGGGCGCGGCCCAGAAGCCGGTTCTGCGCCGCGCGTAGACCGCGATGGCCAGCACCGGCAGCACCATCGCCACCAGCGCCCACCGCCAGCCCGCTTCGATCGCCTTGGCCGGTCCGGGGTCGGCGGAAACCCCGAGCAGGATCAGGCCGGCCGCGCCGACGGCCAGCGCGACCCAGCCCGGCACGGACAGCCGGGTGCCGAGCAGGGCGGCGATGATGGCGGTGACGCCCACGCTGAACGCCAGCACCGACTGCACCAGGAACAGCGGGAGCCGGTGGAGCGCAGCCGCGGCGAACAGGAAGCCGAGCACGTCGACCCCAAGGCCGAGCCAGTAGAACGGCTGGCGGCCGACGCCGATCAGGTCCCGTGACCGGCCCGCGTACGCGCCCGCGCGCCGGATGCCGATCGACGCCAGGATCGACCCGCTGCCCGACGCCACCGCCGCGAGCACGGCGAACAGGTATCCGAGGATCACCCCGGAAGTGTTTCATCCGCGCTGTTCACCACCCGGATAGGGCCTTGACCCAGCCGATCGGCGGTGGCGGGGCAATCCGGCGCGGCGGAGGATGAACAGGTGACCCGCGCCACATCCGCCCTGGTCTTGGCCGTGCCGCTGACCGCGTGCCAGCCCGCGCCGAGCGCGCCCGCGCCGCCGGCGGACCCACCGGCGACGCGGCCGTCACCCTGGCGAGCCTGCGCCGGGTCGACGACCACCCGCTGTGGACGATGACCTTCCGCGGTGGCTACGACCGCTACACCGGCATGGCCGCGGACCCGCCGCGGCCGGACTCCGGCTGCTCGCTGTTCACCGCGCCACCGGACGGGCACGCCTCGGTCTCCATGGTCGACACGTCGTACCCGGGTGCGGCCGGGGAAGCCGAGTTCACCACCGAGGCGGGCAAGCAGGCGCTGCTCAACGCGCCGCTGATGCCGTTCGACGGGATGAACGCCGAGGGCCTGGTCATCGGCATGGCGACCACCCCCGGCGCCGAACCGCCGCAGGACCCGGCCCGCGGTCAGGTCGGCGGCATCCGGGTGATGCGGCTGGCCCTGGACGAGGCGGCGACCGTCGAGGGGGCACTGGCCGTGTTCGGCCGGTACGACGTCGACTTCACCGGCGGGCCACCGCTGCACTACCTGGTCGCCGACGCCGCCGGGCAGGCGGCGGTGATCGAGTTCGCCGGCGGCGCCGTGGTGGTGCACCGGCAGCAGGGCGGCTGGCAGGCGCTGGTCAACTTCGAGCTGACCGGCTCCAGCGAGGCGGACCGGCAGGCCGACCCGCGTTACGCCACGGCGAGCCGCACCCTGGGCGGCGCACGGGGGCGGCTGGACCCGGCACGGGCGATGGACCTGCTCTCACAGGTGCAGCAGGGGCACCCGCAGTGGTCGGTGGTCTACGGCCAGAAGACCGGCGAGGTGCACGTGGCGACGGGCCGCCGGTACGACCCGGTGCACACGTTCCGCCTGCCCCTGACCTGAGCGCGGTCAGGGCAGCTCGGCGCGCTGGCGGGTGATGGCGCAGCGGACCAGGGCGCGGACCTCGGCCGGGTGGGCCAGGGCGGCCTCCGCGGGGATCTCCCGGACGTACCGGCCCGAGCCGGTGAGCAGGGCCGCCGGGTCGTCCAGCAGGACACCCTTGTGGAAGACCAGCCGCACGCCCGCCTTCGAGGTGGCGACGGCACACAGCCAGTGGTGCCAGTCGCCGTCGAGGGTGAAGGTGCGGCGCCCCCACTTCACGGCTGCCTCCAGCCGCTCGTCGGCCGATCGCACCAGTGCGTCCAACGACGAAGCCGCATCGGTCATGCCCCATGCTGCCCCGGGGGTACGACAGTTCAGGGCGCGTCCAGCGAGGCGCACAACGCCTCCGGGAACTCCGGGCGCACGGCTCGCGCGGCCGCACAGCCCGCGTCCTGGGTGCCCGCGAAGCTCGACCACCCGTCCCGCCACTCGAAGAACACCCGCGACGTGTGGTCCGGCACCTCGCAGGCAGGCGCTCCCTCGGCGGGCGGGCAGTCGCCCACCGCACGGTTGAGGTCGAGCACCAGCCAGTCGCCGTCGCAGCCGCGCACGTCCCGGACGCCGTGCAGGCGCTTGACCGGCACGTCCATCCCGTACACCGCCTTGTCGACCCACGCGTCGGCGCAGTGGTCCTCCGGCGGGGTGCAGCCCAGTTGCTCGTCGCAGCGGGCGTAGGTGCCGCCGGTCCGGCCCCACGTCTCCATCGAGTTCAGCATCAGCGGGCGCGTGCCGATGGGACCGGGCGTGGTCACCACGACCTCGGCGGGTTTCCGGCCGGCGCAGTCACCCGGAACGGTGGCCACGACGTTGGCGTGCACCACGTCGTTCTCTTCGGTCAGGTACTCCACGCGCGGTGCCCCGGCGCAGTCCGGCACGCTCAGTTCGACCACCACGCTGCGTTCGTCGGCACCGGGCCGGAGGCCCGTCACTTCGGCGGCGATCGTGCTCTCCCGCGGCGCGCCGGCGGCGGGTGACTCCCGCGGGCCGCGGTTCACCAGCACCGCCACCACCGCGATCGCGGCGGTGACCAGCACGACCAGCACGACCGAGAGCACTCGTTTGGGCACCCCGGCAGCCTACGCGGGCACGCGCTCCGGTTCGGGGCACAACGCCTGGCGCAGCAGCCCGACCCACCAGATGAAGGTGAACGCGATGACCGTGGGGTTCTTCAGGAACAGCAGCCAGGCGAGGTAGTCCTGACGGGCCGGTTCCGGCAGCGCCCCGGCCACCACCTGTTCGAGCAGCACATCGAACACGCCGAACGCCACCAGCAGGAACGCCCCCTGCAGGAGCAGGCTCCGCCAGTGCGCCCCGGCGAACGCCGCCGCGTTGGCCAGTCGCGGGTGCCTGCCCCGCATCGCCAGCCCCCAGATCGCCGCGACCAGTCCCAGCCGCACCAGCACCACCAGCACCTCGGAGGCGGTCGCGAGCCCGTCCGGCAGGCCGCCGCCGACCACCAGCAGCCGCTGCACCGACGGGAGCAGCGACAACCCCGCCACCAGCGGCAGGTGCCGCAGGTAGAACCGCAGGGCCCACCGCGGTACCGCCGCGGCCAGTGCCAGTTCCGCACGCATGTTATCTCCCTCGAAAGTATTTTAGTTCACTATACAGAAATATCTACCCTGCTAAAGTGTGCGGTGTGGACGCCAGGGACCTCGGACGTGAGCTGAGCACCGCCGTGGTCGCCTTCCACGAGGCCGTCGGGGCGCACCTGGGGGTGAGCGCGGTCGACCAGCGGGCCTACGCGCTGATCGGGAAGCGCGGCCCGCTGTCGGCGGGTGCGCTGGCGAAGGAGATCGGGCTGACGCCGGGCGCGGTCACCGGCATGGTCGACCGGCTGGAGCGCGCCGGGCTGGTGCACCGCGAGCCGGACCCGGAGGACCGGCGGCGCGTGCTGATCAGCGCCACCGATGGCGGGGCACGGGTTTTCGGCCGTGCTTTCGGCGGGCTGAGCGCCGCGATGACGGACCTGATCGCCGGTTACCCGGACGCTGAGCAGCGCGCTATCGCCGATTACGTGAGGCGAACCATCGAGATCCTGCGTGCGGAGACCCGCAGACTGGCACCGCAGGATTCCTGAGCGAGCAGCGCGGTGCCAGCCGCCGAGGCCGGTCATCCGGCGCGTGGCGTACCCACTCGCTCACGCGGGCCCATCGAAATCCCCGCGGGAAACCCGCCAGCTCCCGCCTCAGGACTCCTGACCCAGCGCGGCGTGCTGCGCCCGCAGCTCACGCTTGAGGATCTTCCCGCTCGGATTCTTCGGCAGCGCGTCGGCGAAGACCACGTACTTGGGGCACTTGTAACCCGCCAGCTGCCCGCGGACGTGCGCCAGCACCTGCTCCGCGGTCAGCGCCGCCCCCGCTCGCGGCACGACCACCGCCGTCACGGCTTCGATCCAGCGCGGGTGGCTGATGCCGAACACGGCCACCTCGGCCACCCCGTCCAGCCGGTAGACGGCCTCCTCCACCTCCCGGCTGGCCACGTTCTCCCCACCGGTCTTGATCATGTCCTTCTTGCGGTCCACCACGGACAGGTAACCGTCCTCGTCGAGCACGCCGAGGTCACCGGAGTGGAACCAGCCACCGCGGAAGGCTTCGGCGGTCTTCTCCTCGTCGCGGTAGTAGCCCAGTGTCGCGTGTGGACTGCGGTGCACGATCTCACCGACCTCCCCCGGCGGCAGCGGGTGACCGGCCTCGTCCACGATCGCGGTTTCCACGTTGATCGACGGCCGCCCGGCCGAGCCCGCCCTGGGCAGCTGCTCGTGCGGCCGCAGGATGGTGGCC
Source organism: Amycolatopsis sp. NPDC045836 (assembly GCF_056431745.1). NCBI lineage: Bacteria > Bacillati > Actinomycetota > Actinomycetes > Pseudonocardiales > Pseudonocardiaceae > Amycolatopsis > Amycolatopsis sp. NPDC045836. The sequence continues at coordinate 195,770 of NZ_JBWKKF010000014.1, forward strand.
AGCGGCGCCATCTCCGTCTGCCCGTAGAAGTTCCAGAACTGCACCCCGGGCAGCCGCTCGCGGAGTTCGCGCAGCACCTCCACCGGCATCGGCGACGCGCCGTAGTAACCCTTGCGCAGGCTCGACAGGTCCGTGCGGTCGAAGTTCTCGTGCCGCAGCAGGGAAATCCACACCGTCGGCGGGGCGAACAGCTTGGTCGCCCGCTCCCGCTCGACCGCGGCCAGCAGCGCCGCCGGGTCCGGGCCGGGCAGGAGCACGCTGGTCGCGCCGAGGTAGACGTCGACGGAGAAGAAGCAGTCCAGCTGCGCGCAGTGGTACAGCGGCAGCGAGTGCACCTCCACGTCGTCCGCGCTCATGCTGCCGTCGATCGCGCACGAGACGTACTGCGCCAGCAGCGACCGGCTCGACAGCAGCACGCCCTTCGGCCGCGATTCGGTGCCCGAGGTGTACATCAGCCGCAGCGGGTCGTCGTCGGCCACCAGCACGTCCGGGGCGCTGACGTCACCCGGTCCGTCGATCCAGTCGGTGACCTCCTCCCAGCCGGGCTGGTCGTGGGTGCCGCCGGCGGAGATGCGGGCCCGCGGCACGTCGTCCAGTTCGGCCGCCGCCAGCGCCTCGTTCGCCGTGGCCACCAGCGTGTCCTCGGCGACCATGCCGCCGACCCCGGCGTGCCGCAGGATGTAGGCGACCTCCTGGGCGCCGAGCATGAAGTTCACCGGGACGAGCACCACGCCGAGCTTCGCGGTGGCGAACACCAGCACCGCGAACTCCCAGCAGTTGCGGCTCAGCAGCGCCAGCCGGTCGCCCTTGGCCAGCCCGCGGGCGGCCAGGGTGTGCGCGCAGCGGTTCACCGCGGCGTCGAACTCGGCGAAGCTCACCCGCCGGTCACCGGAGACCACCGCCGGCTTGTCCGGGTACCGCAGCGCGGTGCGCCGCAGCAGGTCCCCGACCGAATGCGTGCGGGCGCGGGCGATGGCTTCGGCGGTCTGCGGGGTGAACTCACTGGGCATGGCTGAGTCTGTTCCGCACCCGCGTTCCGCGCAAGTGATCAAGAACCGAGCAGGCGGTCCACCGCGTCGGGCGAGTACACCGACTCGACCACCATCGCGCGCAGGCCCAGCACCCCGGCCCGGTCGCCGAGATCACTGGTGACCACCTTGAGGTTCCGCGTGGCCCTCGGCAGCGCCCGCTGGTAGAGCAGCTCGCGCACGCCGGTGACGAACTGCGTCTCGGCGAGGTCACCGGCCAGCACCAGCACCTGCGGGTTGACCAGGCACACCACCGTGCTCAGCACCTGCCCGACCAGCTGCCCGGCTTCGCGGGCCAGCGCGGCGGCCTCCGGTGAACCCGCCGCCACCTGCTCGACGAAGTCCCGGCTGGACGCGGCGGGCACGCCCAGCGCGGTCAGCCGTTCGGCGAGCGCCCCGCCGCTGGCCAGCGCCGCCAGGCAGCCCTGGGCCCCGCACATGCACCGCGCCGCCGACGAGGCGTCCACCCGGATGTGCCCGAGGTCACCGGCGCCGCCGTCGATGCCGCGGTACAGCTGGCCGCCGAGCACCAGCCCGGCGCCGATGCCGGTGGACACCTTCACCAGCACCAGCGACGGGCAGTCCGGCGACCGGCTCATGTGCTCGCCGAAGGCCATCGCGTTGGCGTCGTTGTCCACCACCACCGGCACGCCCCAGCGGCGGCCGAGGTGCTTGGCCACCGGGAAGCCGTCCCAGCCCGGCATGATCGGCGGCTCCCGCACCGTGCCCGACTCGAACTCGACCGGCCCCGGCACGCTCACCCCGATGCCGCAGACCTCCGCCGTGGCCAGCCCGGCCCGCGCCAGCAACGCGGCCAGTTCGCCCTCCACCCAGCTCAGCACCGGCTCCGGGCCGTCGGCGATCCGCAGCGGGGTCAGCGATTCCGCCAGCGACGCCCCGGCGAGGTCGAACACGCCGAGCCGGGCGTGCGTGGCGCCGAGGTCGGCGGTGAGCACCACGCCGTGCCGGTGGTTGAACTCCAGCTTCACCGGCGGGCGCCCGCCGGTGGACCCGGCCACCCCGCCGCTGCGCAGGAAACCCGCCGCCCGCAACGCCTCCAGCCGCTGGCCGACGGTGGACCTGGCGAGCCCGGTGTGTTCCTGGAGTTCGGCGCGCGTGGTCGCCCGGCCGGTGCGCACCAGCCACAGCAGGTGGCCGGCGGACGCGCGGTCATCCCTTGTCAGCACCGCTGGTGAGCCCTTCGGTCAGCATCCGTTCCGCCGCGTAGAACAACAGCACGATCGGAATGGTCAGCACCACCGAACCGGCCATCAGCACGGTCTTCGGCACCTCGATGCCGCCGGAGAGCTGCGCCAGCCCGAGCGAGACCGTCCACTTGTCCCGGTCGGCGACCAGGAACAGCAGGGCGAACAGGAACTCGTTCCACGCGATCATGAAAACGTACAGTGCGTTGGCCATGATCGCCGGAGCGGCCAGCGGCACGGTGACCCGCAGCAGCACCTGCCGCCGCGAGCAGCCGTCGATCGCGGCGGCTTCCTCGACGCTCTCCGGGATGGTGGTCAGGTAGTTGCGCAGCATGTAGATGGAGACCGGGATGGTCTGCGCCACGTAGACGATGGTCAGCCCGACCAGCGAGTCGCGCAGGCCGAGCTTGGTGAACAGCACGAACAGCGGCACGGCCAGCAGGATCGCCGGGAACAGGTAGACCGCGAGGAACAGGAAGTGCACCTGCCGGTGGCCGAAGAAGCGCAGCCTGCTCACCGCGTAGGCACCGGGGATGGACACCAGCAGGGTCAGCAGCACGGTGCCGATCGAGACCAGCGCCGAGTTCGCCAGCAGCCCGAGCATGCCCTGGCCGCCCTCGTCCTGCGAGACGAGCACTTCCTCGTAGGTGGCCGTGGTCCACTGCGAAACGCTGACCCACAGCGCGCCGGGGTCGCGCAGCAGGTCCTCGATCGGGCGGATCGAGAGCATCACCATGTAGTAGAACGGGAACAGCGTGGCCAGCGCGAGCCCGGCGAGCACCACCCACCGCAGCACCCGGAACAGCTTGGTTTCGAAGGTATCCCGGTTCACGCCTTGTCCTCCGGTTTCGGGGCGAAGAACTTCAGGTACACCGCCAGGAACACCAGCAGCACCGCGGCCAGCGCGAGCGCCTGCGCCGAGGCGGCGCCGACGTCGAACCGCGCGGTGATGAAGTCGTAGACGCGGACGCTGGCCACGTCGGTGCCCGCACCACCGCCGGTGAGCAGGTAGACGTCGTCGAACTTGGTGAAGTTCATCACGAAGCGCAGCATGGCCAGCAGGGCGATCACCCCGGCCAGCTGCGGCAGCAGGACGTGCCGGAACCGCTGCGTCGGCGTGGCCCCGTCCACCCTGGCCGCCTCCTCCAGCTCACCGGGCACCGCCTGCAGGCGGGCGAGCAGGAACAGGAAGGCGAACGGGAAGTACCGCCAGCCCTCGAACAGGATCACCGTGAGCAGCGCCACCGGGATCGGGATCTCCAGGCCCAGCAGGGAGAGCGTGGTCTCGCGCTGGGTGAGGAAGGCGATCGGCCGGTCCCAGCCGAACAGCCGCGCGCCCCACTCGTTGACGATGCCGTACTGCGGGCTGAGCATGACCTCCCAGACGAAGGCCACCGCCACCACCGGCGCCACGTACGGCAGCAGCATCGCCCCGCGCAGGAAGCCCCGGCCGCGGAACGGTTTGCGCAGCGCGAGCGCGGCGGCCAGGCCCAGCAGCAGCGCCAGCACGGTGCCGCCGATGGCGTAGGCGAGCGTGGTGCCCACCGAACTCCAGAACCCCGGCGAGCCGAACACGGTGACGAAGTTCTGCAGGGTGTACCGCTCGAACAGGCCGGTCTCGCGCACGTTGATCAGCCGGATGCGCTGGAAGGCCAGCACCACCGTCCACAGGATCGGCAGCACCACCACCGCCAGCACCACCAGCAGGGTCGGCGAGATCATCGCCAGCCCGGCGCGGTTCTCCTGCTGCCGCAGCGTCCCCTTCATCGCGCCCTCACCTCAGGGAAGTCTGGATCGAACGGATCTCCTCCGCGGCCTCCTCGGCCGCCTCGGCCGGCGTGCTGCCGCCGAGCACGGCGTCGACCGCCTTCGGCACCGGCATCTCCCCGGCGGTGGCCCCGACCAGCACGCCCTGCCCCTGTTCGAAACCCCAGCGGGAGAAGCGTTCCGGGCTCTCCCGCAGCGCGGTGATGGTTTCCGGCGGGTAGATCTCGGCGAGCGGGCGCTTGGTGTCCACCCCGGCCGGGAACGACTCCCACGCCCTGGTGAACCGGTCCGGTTCGGCCGCCGTGCCGCGCCGGGCCGGGATCTTGCCCTCCGGCGCCATCGACAGCCACTCCGGGTACGCCTGCTCCCCCATCATGAACTCGATGAACCGCTTGGCTTCCTCGCGCTTCGCGCCGACCTGCACCGTCCACGAGGTCAGCTCGCCGTACTGGGCGGGTTCGGCCGCGTCCGGCCCGCCGATCGCGCTGACCACCCCGCTGTTGCGCGCCAGGAACTGCGGGTCGGCGACGCACTCCGGGCAGGCGGGCAGCGCGTCGTCGCGCAGGCCGCCGAGCTCGTCGAGCAGGAACGAGGACCACACGATCATCGCGGACCGGCCGGCGAAGTAGGTGGCACGCGTGCTGTCGATGTCCTGGGACCCCGGCGGCGCGTAGTTCCCGGCGACGTCGGCGACGAACTGGAAGGTGCTGCGGCACGGGCCGCTGTCGAGCGCGACACCGCCGTCGTCGGCGACCAGCTGGCAGCCGTTGCCCACGGCCAGCCCCTCGAACGCCTGCCCGGTGGCCGCGTCGTTGGCCGCGGTGGCCATCGAGATGCCGGACACCCCGCCCCGGTTCAGCCGGCGCGCGGCCTCGGTGATCCGCTCGTAGGTGTCCGGCGGTGCGAGCCCGGCCGCGGCGAACAGGTCCTTGCGGTAGACCAGGAGCTGCGCCCAGCCGTCCGAGGGCACGGCGAGCTGGCGGTCGCCGTCCCGGGTGAGCTGGAGCGCGCGCCCGGAGAAGGTGGCCGGGTCCAGCGCCCGCACGATCTCTTCACCGGCGGCGGTGTCGAGCAGTTCGTTGCCCGCCAGCTGCCAGGTCGAGGTGAGCGGCAGGGCGCCGATCACGTCCGGCAGCTTGCCCGCGGCGGCCGAGGACATCACCAGCTGGCTGAACTGGTTCTCGTCGACCGCCACCAGCTCGACCCCGATGCCGGTCCGCTCGGTGAACCGCTGGGTGAGCCGTTCGGTCGCCTGGAACCGGTCGGGCAGGTTCTCCAGCGTCCACACCACCAGTGCGGCCCCCTGCTGCGGAGCGCCGCCACACGCCGTGAGCAGCGTTCCCCCCAGCACCGCGCTGAGGAGGAGAGCCGCCGCCCGGAAGCTCCTTCGCATTCCGTGCCTCCACTTCTGGCTGCCGGAGACACATCGAAACAGACCTTATGGTCGATGACAAGACATAAGTGGGTATAGTTCCGGTCGTAACCACTAGTTCTGAGGAGTGCAGGTGCACGGCGTAGTCCAAGTGGTCCAGTTCACCGGTCCCCGCCGGGTGGAACTCGCCGAGGTCCCGGCCGATCCGCTCGGCCGGGGCGAGGTCCGGGTGCGCACCCGGTTCTCCGGCATTTCGGCGGGCACCGAGCTGACCGCCTACCGGGGCACCAACCCGTACCTGACCCGCACGTGGAACGCCGAGCGGCGGTTGTTCACCGACACCACCGGCGACTCCGAGGTCCCGGCGCTGCGCTACCCGGTGGTCGGCTGGGGTTACTCCGAGGCCGGTGAGGTGGTCGAGGCCGCTCCCGGCACCGGGTTCGCGCCCGGCGACCAGGTGTGGGGCATCTGGGGCCACCGCAGCGAGGCCGTGCTGCCCGCGGAGAAGGTGCGGCGGGTGCCCGAGGGCCTCGACCCGCTGGCGGCCTCGTTCGCCAGGGTCGGCGCGGTCGCGCTGAACGCGATCCTGGCCGCGGACCTGCACCTCGGCGAGGTGGTGACGATCTTCGGCCAGGGTGTGATCGGCCTGCTGGCCACGCAGATGGCCCGGCAGAGCGGCACCCGGGTGGTCGCGGTGGACGCGCTCGCGCCCCGGCGCGCGGAAGCGCTCAAGGCCGGGGCCGTGCTCGCGCTGGACCCGGTGACCGAGCAGGTCGCCGAGGGGGTGCGGGAGCACAGCGAGGGCACCGGCGCCGACGTGGCGATCGAGCTGAGCGGCTCCTACCGGGCCCTGCACGAGGCGATCCGCACGGTCACCCCGGGCGGGCGCGTGGTGGCCGCCGGTTTCTACCAGGACGAAGGCCGGGGCCTGCGGCTCGGCGAGGAGTTCCACCACAACCGCGTCGAGCTGGTCAGCTCCCAGATCGGCGGGGTGACCGCGCGGCTGGCCGGGCGGTGGGACCAGGCCCGGCTCAACGCCACCTTCCTGCGGTTGAGCGCACAGGGCCTGCTCGACCCGGCTTCGCTGGTCACCCACCAGCTCCCGCCGTCCCGGGTGGCCGAGGCCTACCGGCTGCTCGACACCAGCCCCGGTGACGCGCTGCAGATCGTGCTCGATTTCGACCAGGAGTAGTTGTGCCCGAATTCGGCTGTCAGGAACAGTTGCTGCCAGGGGAAACCCTGGAACGGAAGTGGGAGTTCGCGCAGGCGGCCGGCTACCACGCCATCGAACTGCGCGGGCGCGGTGAGTACGCGCTGCTCGACCGGCTGCCCGAACTGCGGCGCGCGGCGGCCGCGGGTGTGGTCATGCCGACCGTCTGCGTGGAGATGTCCCACTTCTTCGCCGCCTTCGACCCCGAACTGCGGGCCGACGCCATCGCGCAGCTGAAGTCCCAGCTCTCGGTGATCGCCGAACTCGGCGGGCGGGGCGTGATGACCCCGGCGTCCTACGGCATGTTCTCGCGCCGGCTGCCGCCGTTCCAGCCACCGCGCAGCGAAGCCGAGGACCGCGAGGTGCTGCTGGCCGGGCTGACCGAGCTGGGTGAGCACGCCAGGACCGAGGGCGTGCACCTGTACCTCGAACCGCTCAACCGGTACGAGGACCACATGGTCAACCGGCTCGAGCAGGCCGCCGAGCTGATCGAGGAGACCGGGCTGGCCTCGATCCGGATCGCCGCGGACACCTACCACATGAACATCGAGGAGGACGACCCGGTCACCGCGCTGACCAAGGTCGACCGGCACCTCGGGCACGTCCACGTCAGCGAGTCGAACCGGTTCCAGCCGGGCACCGGGCACGTGGACTGGCCGGGCGTGCTCGGCGCGCTGGCCGCCATCGGCTACTCGGGCTACCTGACCCTGGAGTGCCGGCTGCGCGGGGAACCGGGCGCGGCGCTGAACTCGGTGCCGTCGTTCCTGCGGCGCGCGTCATGAGCCTCGGCCTGCGCGAACGCGCCAGCCGGGTGCTGCTGGACAACTGGCACGGGCAGTCGACCGTGCCGGCCAGCGGGCTGTACCCGCACCAGTGGAGCTGGGACTCCGCGTTCATCGCGCTGGGCCTGCGCCACCTCTCGCCCCGGCGGGCGCAGCGGGAGCTGGAGTCGCTGTTCGGCGCCCAGTGGCCGGACGGGCGGGTACCGCACATCGTGTTCGACGCGGCCACCCCGCCCGACGCCTACTTCCCCGGTCCCGCGTTCTGGCGGTCGGCCACCGTCGCCGGCCCCGGCCACCCGGCGACCTCCGGGCTGATCCAGCCCCCGGTGCACGCCCTCGCCGCCTGGGAGACCTTCCGGGCGGCCCCGGAACTGGCCCGCGAGCGCGGATTCCTGCCCCGGCTGTACCCGCGGCTGGTGGCCTGGCACCGGTACCTGACCGGCCGCCGCGACTTCGGCGGGCGCGGGCTGGTGGCCATCGTGCACCCGTGGGAGTCCGGGATGGACAACAGCCCGGCGTGGGACGGGCCGCTGAGCCGCGTCGCCCCGGCCACCACCCGCTTCACCCGGCGCGACCTGCAGCACGCGGCAGCCGGTGAGCGGCCGACCGACCTGGACTACGGCCGGTACGTCCAGCTGGCGCAGACCTACCGCGACCACGGGTACGCCGACGACCCGGCCCAGCACGCGTTCGCCGTCGAGGACCCGCTGACCAACGCCCTGCTGGCCGCCGCCGAAGCCGCGCTGGCCGAGATCGCCGTCGAAGTGGGCCGGGACCCGGCCCCGCACCTCGCCGAGCTGTCCCGGCTCCGCGAGGCGCTGGTGGACACCCTGTTCGACGAGGCGGACGGCTGCTTCCACGCCCGCGACGTGCACACCGGGCAGGTGCTGCGCTGCGGCAGCGTGGCCGGGCTGATCCCGCTGGTGGTGCCCGGCCTGCCGGTGGCGGACGCATTGGTCAAGACCACGCTCGGGCCGCGGTTCCGGCTCGGTGAGATCGGCCTGCCGCCCAGCTTCGACCTGACCGACGCGTTGTACGAGGCCGGGCGGTACTGGCGCGGGCCGGCCTGGTTCAACATCGGCTGGCTGCTCTGGCGCGGCCTGCGGCTGCACGGTGAGCACACGCTGGCGGCCACCGTGCGCGCCGCCCTGCTCAGCGCGGCCGACGACGTGGGGTTCCGCGAGTACGTCGACCCGCTGACCCGCAGCGGTCACGGCGCCGACGACTTCAGCTGGACCGCGGCGGTGATCCTCGACCTGCTCGCCGCCTGAGGCCGTTCCGTGGCAATCTCTCGCCATGCCAGCCGAAGTGCGAGAACACGCGGGCCGTCACTACGCCGTGCAGCACCACTACGCCCTGCCCGTCGACGCCTGGACCCTGGAACTGAGCGAAGCCGTGCCCGCCCCGGCGGAGTGGGCGGAGCTCCCCGGCGCGGCGACGCACCTGCCCGGGGAGCCGTTCCTGCTGGCCTACGTCCCCGACGAGGACCCGGCGGCCGAGCCGACCGTCCACCTCCTGCCCTGCCAGGAGGAACGGGTGATCCCGTACGAGGTCGTGCGGTGGTTCATGGAGCGGGTCGCCGAAGAGGTCGCGAACTGCGCCTAGCCTGGGGGCCATGACCGACGACGTGAGCCGGTTCCCGGTGGTGGAACTCGAAGACCTGCCCGAGGACCTGCGTGCCCGCATCGGCGTGATCGCGGAGAAGTCCGGTTTCGTGCCGAACATCTTCCGCGCGCTCGGCCACCGCCCCGCCGAACTGCGGGCCTTCCTCGACTACCACGACGCGCTGATGGACCGGGCCGACGGGCTGAGCAAGGCCGAGCGCGAACTCGTCGTGGTCGCCACCTCGGGCGCCAACCACTGCACCTACTGCGTGGTGGCGCACGGCGCCATCCTGCGCATCCGCGCCAAGGACGCCGGACTGGCCGACCGGGTGGCCACCAACCCGTGGCAGGTGGAGCTGGACGAGCGCGGGCGCGCCATCGTGGACCTGGCGCTGGTGCTGGCCCGCGACTCGGCGCGCTTCGGGGAGGCCGAGCTGGCGCGGGCCCGCGCGGCCGGGCTGAGCGAGGACGAGATCTGGGACGTCGGCGCCATCACCGCGCTCTTCGCCATGTCGAACCGGCTCGCGCACCTGACCGCGCTGCGCCCGAACACCGAGTTCTTCACGATGGGCCGTTAGCACCAGCGCCACTGCGCCGGGTGGCGCAACCTCACCCGCGAGCTGAACAAGCGGGGCGGTCGAACGTAGATCCCGTTCGAAGCCGGGTCTTCCCCGGCCGGGGCAATTCACCGGAATTGCGCCGGCGACCCGGCGCCCTCCCCCCGACAAAGCTCGACACGAGGTAGTCCATGGCCCAGTACCAGGGTAGACATCGCATTTCCCGGCGCACCAAGCTGACCACCGGCGCGATCGGCCTGGTGATCGCCGTCGGCGTGGTCACCGTCAACGCCACCGCGGGCGACCCCGCCCCGGCGAGCGCGGACGGCGCGGACCGGTCGCTGTTCGTCGACATCCTCACCGTGGCGCCGAACGTGCAGGTCCCGCAGCCGCAGCGGCGGGCGAGCCGAGGCACGTTCACGGTCGACTGCGGGCGCAACGAGAACGGGCACTTCAACCCGGACAACTTCATCGCCCAGCCCGGCGTCCGCAACGGCGCCCAGCACCTGCACGACTACGTGGGCAATCTGTCCACCAACGCCGACTCGAACAACCGCAGCCTCAAACGCGCGGGCACCACCTGCAAGAACGGTGACAAATCCACCTATTTCTGGCCGGTGCTGCGCATCAACACCGAAAACCGGGAGCCGGCGGAAAATCCGCCGGCGGAAGCACAGAAAGCGCAGCGCGAACAGGTCCGGGCGGCCGACCGGCGGGCCAAGGCCGAACCGCGGGTCGACTGCCCCGACGTGGCCAGCCAGCTGCCCGAGGAGGTCCCCGAACCGGCGCAGGACGAGGTGGAGGCCGAGCTGGGCAACCTCGACAGCCAGATCGAGGCCGCCGACCAGGAGCTCGGGCAGGCCCAGGACCCGGCCGCGGTGCTCGAACCGCTGCGGGCCGAGCGGGCCGCGGCGATCGACCGCATGGCCGGCGCCATCGACGCCGAAGCCGAGAAGCCGCGGAACCTGCCGGAACTGGCGGCGTGCGCGGTGAAGGACCAGAACAGCGCCGGGGTGGCCAACGGTGACGAGAACAGCGACGCCGCCCAGGCCGAAGGCACCGAGCAGGAGGCGGGGCAACCGCAGCCGGAGGAGAACGCCAACAACGAGCTGGAGGGCAACGAGGGTGAGATCCAGCGCGCGGAGAAGGTGGAGCTGACCTTCCGCGGCAGCCCGGTGGGCAAGGTCACCGCGATGCCGCGGTTCCTGCGGATCCTCTACGGGGACGCGAAGGTGAGCACGAACGGGCCGAAGAACGCCCGCGATTCGTGGACCTGCAGCGGGTTCGAGGACCGGGTGCTGATGAACAAGTACCCGATCTGCCCGGAGGGCAGCAAGGTGGTGCGGCTGCACGACTTCCCCAGCTGCTGGGACGGCCGCAACACCGACTCCGCCAACCACCGCGACCACATCGTCTTCCCCGACCAGAACGGGCGCTGCCGCAACGGTTTCCGCGCCGTGCCGCAGCTGCGGATCACGCTGACCTACGACGTGCCGCGCGAGGTCCAGCTGGCCGGCCAGTACGCGGTCGACTCGTTCCCGGAAGAGGAGCACAACCCGCTCAGCGACCACGACGACTTCGCCAACGTGATGTCGCAGCGCATCATGTGGCGGCTGGTGAACTGCGTCAACCGCAACAAGGTCTGCCAGGAGTGAACACCGGGGTGCGCGGACCCGCGCACCCCGGTTCCGGCAGGATGGCGGGATGAGCGTGACGCGGTTGACCGGAGCCATCGAACTGCCGGACGGCACCTGGGTGCGCGGCCGGGGCCTGCGGCGCGGTGCCCCGGACGGGGACGCCCCCGACCACGGGCTCTACCTCGGCACCCGGGTGCTGCGCCGGTCCCACGGCGGGCACATCGACTGGCCGCAGGAGTGGATCAGCTGGCCGGACTTCCTGCTGCCGCTGGACCGGCGCGACGCGGTGGCCCGCATCCGCGCCCTGCACGCGCTGGCGGCCGAGGGGCGCCGGGTGGAGATCGCCTGCGGTGGCGGGGTCGGCCGCACCGGCACCGTGATGGCCTGCCTGGCCCGGCTCGCCGGCGTCCCGGCCGCCGAAGCCGTCGAGTGGACGCGGGCGCACTACCACCCGCGGGCGGTGGAAACGCCGTGGCAGCGCACCTGGGTGGACCGCTTCCCTGCCTAGGATCGGAGCCATGCCGTACGCGCGCACCCCGGACGACGTGAAGCTGTACTACGAAGTGCACGGCCAGGGCGACCGCGTGCTGGTGCTGCTGGCCGGGCAGGCGAACAACCACCACTGGTGGGACACCGCGCGCCCCGACTTCGACCCGTTCTTCCGCACCGTCACCTACGACCACCGCGGCGTCGGGCGCAGCGGCAAGCCCGACGACGGGTCCTACAGCACCCGGGGCTTCGCCGGGGACGTGGTGGCCATCCTGGACGACCTCGGCGTCGGCCGCGCCGACGTGTACGGCACCTCGATGGGCGGCCGGGTGGCGCAGTGGCTGGCCGCCGAGCACGGGGAGCGGGTGGGCAAGCTGGTGCTCGGCTGCACCTCGCCCGGCCTGCCGCACGGGCTCGAACGCGACCGCGGGGTCAAGCGCGCGCTCGGCCAGCGCGACGCCGCCGCGGCCCGCCGGGCGCTGCTGGAGCTGATGTACACCCCGGCGTGGATCGCCACGCACCCCGGGCCGTACCACACGCTCGGTGACCCCGACATGCCCTCGCACGCCCGCCGCGCGCACCTGCTCGCCAGCGCCCGGCACGACAGCTGGGCGGTGCTGCCGCGGATCACCGCGCCGACGCTGGTGGTGCACGGCAGCGACGACGTGTTCAACCCCGCGGCCAACGCCCCCCTGCTCGCCGGGCGGATCCCCGGTGCGCGCGCGCACCTGATCCCGGGTGCCCGGCACGCCTACTTCGACGAGTTCCGCGACGTGGCCGGACCGCTGGTGCTGGACTTCCTGCTCGACGGGTAGTCGTCACCGCGGGTGATCAAGACCGGTATGCTCGGCGGGCCGGCTGAGCAGCTCGCCGGGCCGGCTTTTCGCGCAGCACGCGCCCGGCAGCCCCGGAAGGCCAGCGGATGAGCGACAGACCCACGCCTGCGGACCGCCTCTTCGCCGGTTCGGGGGAAACCGTGCAGCGCCTGCGCCGCGCCGACTGGGCGGCCACCCCGCTCGGCCCGGTCGAGGGCTGGCCGGGCGAGTTGCGCAGCGCGATCCGCACGGTGCTGCCCTCGCGCATCCCGATGCTGCTGTGGTGGGGACCCCGGCTGGTGCAGATCTTCAACGACGCCTACACCCAGGTGCTCGGCGACAAGTACCCGGCGGCGATCGGGCAGCCCGCGGCCGAGTGCTGGGCCGAGGTCTGGGACGAACTCGGCCCGCTGGCCCAGGGCGTGCTCGACGGCGGCGAAGCCACCTACACCGAGAAGCAGCGGCTCTTCCTGCGCCGGCACGGCTACCTGGAGGAGACCTACTGGACCTTCTCCTACAGCCCGGTGCACGCCGAGAACGGTTCGGTGGCCGGGGTCTTCGTCGCGACCACCGACGTGACCACGCGGGTGCTCGCCGACCGGCGGCTGGAGACGCTGCGCCGGCTGGGCACGATCAACCTGGCCGGTGCCGAGCACCCGGTGACCGGCGCCTGCCGGGAAGCCGTCCGCATCCTCAGCGAGAACCGCGCGGACCTGCCGGTGGTGGCCGCCTCCCTGCGGGCGGACGGTGCCGAGAGCGCTCCCGCCTTCCGGCTGGAGACCGGCGCCCCCGCGCGGCTCGCCGAGTATCCGCTGACCGTGACCGGCTGGTCGGAACCGGTGGGCGAGCTGGTGCTCGGGCTCAGCCCGTACCGCGAGTTCGACGAGTCCTACCGCAGCTTCCTCGGCCTGGTCGCCGCCGGGGTGTCGGCCATCATCACCGACGCGCTGGCGTATGAGACCGAACGCCGCCGGGCCAGGGCGCTCACCGATCTGGACGCGGCGAAGACGCGGTTCTTCCAGAACGTCAGCCACGAGTTCCGCACCCCGCTCACGCTGCTGATCGGCCCGCTGGCGGACCTGCTCGACCGGGGTGGCCTGCCCGAGGACCAGCAGCCGGCGATGGCCGCGGCGCTGCGGGCCGCCCGGCGGCTGCAGCGGCTGGTCGACACCCTGCTCGACGTCGCCAAGGCCGAGGCCGAGCAGTTGCGCGTGCGGCGCGAGCCGGTGGACCCGGCCCGGCTGACCGCCGAGTGCGCGGCCATGTTCGGCTCGGCCGCCGAGCACGCCGGGCTGGACCTGCGGGTGGAACTCGGCGAGCGGACCGGCACGGTGATCGAGCTGGACCAGGAGATGTGGGCCAAGATCGTGCTCAACCTGCTGTCCAACGCGGTGAAGTTCACCCACCGGGGCTCGATCACCCTCCGCCTGGCGGTGCGGGAACCGCACCTGGTGCTCAGCGTGACCGACACCGGCCCCGGCATTCCCCGGGCCGAGCAGGACCGCGTGTTCGAGCGCTTCCACCAGGTCGAAGGCGCCACCGGGCGCACCGGCGAGGGCGCGGGCATCGGGCTGTCGCTGGTCGCCGACCTGGCCGCGGCGCTGCACGGCGCGATCAGCGTGGACAGCGCGGTCGGGACGGGCAGCACGTTCACCCTGACCGTGCCGTGGGAGCCGGTCGACGCCGAACCGGTCCCGCCCGCGGCGGCCACCACGCTCGGCGCGAGCTACGCCGACGAGACCCGCCAGTGGGCGCGCCCGGCGCCCGAAGCCGGCGCGGCAGGCGACGCCAGGGTGCTGCTGGTCGAGGACAACGCCGACATGCGCGCCCACATCCAGCGCCTGCTGAGTGCGGAGGGCTGGGCGGTCGACGCGGTGGCCGACGTGGACACCGCCATCGCCCGCATCGCCGGCCACCGCCCCGACCTGGTGCTCAGCGACGTGATGCTGCCCGGCCGCGACGGCATCTCCCTGCTGCGCGAACTGCGCGCGAAGCCGGCCACCGAGCGGCTGCCGGTGATGCTGCTCACCGCCAGGGCCGGTGCGGACTCCACTGTGGACGGCTTGGCGCACGGTGCCGACGACTACATCACCAAGCCGTTCCACCCCGGTGAGCTGGTCGCCCGCGTGCGGGTCAACCTGGAGCTGTCGTGGCTGCGGGAGAAGCTGATCGCGGCGGGCGAACGGGAAGCCGGCGAACTGCGGCGCGCGCTGGCCACGCGGACCACCGTCAGCGAGGCGGTCGGGCTGGTGATGGCGGCGTTCCGGTGCGACCCGGACACCGCCTTCGACAAGCTGGTCACCTTCTCCCAGCACCGCAACGTCAAGGTGCGCGACATCGCCGCCGAGGTGGTCGCGGACTTCACCGCGACCCTCGACGGGGTCACGGATGCAGACTCGCGCCCTTGAGCACCTTGTCCACCGCGTTCTTCGGGCCGTGCAGCGCGATGCCGACCAGGTTCAGCTCCTCGGCGGGCACCGCGGCCACCGCGGCCCGGTTGTCCGCGTCGTTGCCGGTGGTGAACAGCTCCTCGGTGAACACCGCGAGCCGCAGGCCGCGGCCCAGCGCCCGGGCGCGGGCGGTCTTCAGCAGCTCGCCGTCGCCGGTGAAGACCAGCACCGGCTGGCGGAACATGGCGAGGTAGGCGGTGCCGTCGGCGTCGGCGTAGGGCTCGCCGATCAACTCGGGTTCCGCCCCGGCGACCGCGCTGCTGAGGAAGGCGGTGACGTTGAGCCGCTGCCACGACTCCAGGTCGTCCCGCAGCAGGATGGCGATCTTCGTGTCGAACCGGGCGGTCACGGTGGTGCTCCTCGTTCAGGTGGCTGGACGGCTCCAGCGTGCCCGGCGGCGGCACCGCGGTCTTGTATGTTCTTGACGTGATCAGGGCCTGGAATCCGGGGGTCCCCGGGGTCGCCGAGGTCTTCCACGCGCACTTCGTCGACCACGCCTACCCGCCGCACACGCACGAGGCCTGGACGGTGCTGATCGTCGACGACGGTGCCGTCCAGTTCGACCTGGACCTGCACCACCACGGCATCGGCACGCCCTCGGTGACGGTGCTGCCGCCGCACGTGCCGCACGACGGCCGGTCGGCCACCGACGGCGGTTTCCGCAAGCGCGTGCTCTACGTCGACGACTCCGTGCTGGGTGCCGAACTGGCCGGGGCGGCGGTGGACCAGCCGGCGTTCACCGATCCGGCGCTGCGGTTCCGGATCCACCAGCTGCACCTGGTGCTGGCGCGACCGGGTGAGGAACTGGAGGCCGAGAGCAGGCTGGCGCTGGTCCGCGAACGCCTGCGCACCCACCTGAAGCAGCAGCCGGAGCCCCAGCGGGCACCGGTCGGCCGGCTGGCGGGCGACCTGCGTGACCTGCTCGACGCGCACACCACCGGCGGCCTCACCCTGCGGCACGCGGCGGAAGTGCTGCACGCCGACCCGACGCACCTGGTCCGCACCTTCAGCCGGGCGTTCGGCCTGCCGCCGCACCTGTACCTGACCGGGCGCCGGGTGGACCTGGCGCGGCGGCTGCTGCTGGCCGGGCAGCGCCCCGCCGAGGTCGCCCAGGCCGCCGGGTTCTACGACCAGGCGCACCTGGGCAGGCACTTCAAGCGTCACCTCGGGGTCAGCCCCGGGCGCTTCACCGGCCGCCGGAGCCCGGCTGCCGCCGTGCTCGCCACCAGTGCGCCGAGCACCAGCACCACCGACGGCGACCAGGCGTCCACGCCCAGCCCGCCCAGCCAGGCCCCGGCGGCGATGGTCGCCTGGAAGGACGCGGTGAACAGCACCGAAGACGCCTCAGCGGCTTCCGGTGCCGCCCGGGCGAACCAGGTCTGCGAGCACACCGGCACCGCACCGTAGGCCAGGCCCCACCCGATCAGCAGCACCAGCGCACCCGCCGGGGCACTCCCGAGCACGGGCAGCAGGGCGGTGGTGGCGGCGAGCAGCCCGGCCGCCGCCACGAAGGTCCGGCGCGGCCGGCGGCGCAGCGCGGCTCCGGCGAGGAAGTTCCCGGCGATGCCCGCGATGCCGTACACCAGCAGGAACGCGGTGATGGCGCCCGGGCTGAGCCGGGTGACCTCCAGCAGGAACGGGGTGACGTAGGTGTAGGTGCCGAAGTGGGCGAGCACGATGAGGAAGGTGACCAGGAGCGCGGTCCGGGTCCCGCGGCGGCGGAGCAGTGAACCGAGCACCGCGGGGCTGGTGGCCTGCTGGGCGGGCAGCGGGGGCAGGCAGGCGAGCGTGACCGCGAACAGGACCGCGGTGAGCCCGCCCAGCACCGCGAACGCCGTGCGCCACCCGGCGAGGTCACCGAGGAAGGTGCCCGCCGGCACCCCGAGCACCGAGCCCAGCGGGACCGCCGCGAAGACGACCGCGGTGGCCGTGCCCACGCGCTCCGGCCCGACCAGGCGCGGGGCCAGCCCGGCAGCGGCCGACCAGAACGCCCCGATCACCAGCCCGACCAGCACCCGCGACACCAGCACCACCGGGTACGAGGGCGCCAGGGCGGCCAGGAAGTCGGCGAGGGCGAGCACCAGGACCAGGGCGCTCAACAGGATCCGGCGGTCGAGCCGCCCGGCGGCCGTGGTGACCACCGGCGCCGCGATCGCCGCGAGCACCCCGGGCAGGGTCATCATCAGCCCGGCCGTGCCGTCCGAGACGCCGAACTCGCGGGCGATCGGGGTGAGCAGGCCGATGGGCAGGATTTCGGTGGTGACGAGGGAGAAGATGCCGAGCATCAGGCAGTGGACAGCGGGCATGGGAGCAGTCCACCAAGCGGTGCCCCGGAAATCCGGCGCATTCGCGACAACACGGTGGTGCCCGAGCTCAGCGCTGCGAGTCGATCAGCCAGACGCCGCCGCTCTGCACCATGGTGTAGGTCTGCCGTTCCCGTTCGGTGGCGCCGCTGGTCCTGGTGTAGACCACGGTGGCGCTGACGGAGTTGCCGCTGACGCTGATCTCCGAGACCTGCACGTCCCGCATCTGGCCCCAGAACCCGGAATAGCTGCCGAAGCTCGGCGCCCGCGCCTGCTTCATCTTGTCGGACAGCCGCGCGTAGGCGGCTTCGAGGTTTTCCGGCAGCAGGCTGTAGTACTCGGTGACCGCGTTCCGCAACTGTTCTTCCTGGCTCGGTGCCGTGGAGGAGGGCGGTGGTTCCGGAGACGGCGAACTCTCCGGGGGCGCCGAGGATTCCGGCGCCGAAGACGGTGGCGGGGGCGGCGGTGGCGCGGGCGCGGGTTCGGAGGTGCTCTGCGCGACCGGCGGCGGGGTTTCCGGGTCGCCGCCCCGGTTCAGCAGCCACACCGCGACCGCACCCCCGGCCACCAGCAGCACCACCACGCAGGCCACCAGGATTCCGCGCCGCCTGCGCCCGCCACCACCGGCGGCGGTCAGTTGCGCGGGCGCGAGCTGCACCGTTTTCGCCTCGGTGATCAGGGTCAGTTCCGCGGCGACCGCGGCCATGTCCGGACGGGCGGCGGGATCGCGGTCGAGCATCCGCAGCAGCAGCCCGTGCAGCGGCCCGGCGTGTTCCGGCGGCGGGAATTCCCCGTTGGCCACGCGGTAGAGCAGGGCGATCTGGTTCTCGCCTACGCCGAACGGCGGAGCGCCTTCCACCGCGTGGTACATCGTGGCGCCGAGGGAGAACACGTCGGACCGCGAATCGGCGTCCTCACCGCGGGCCACTTCGGGCGCGAAGTACGCCGGGGTTCCGGCGACCACCCCGGTCGCGGTGAGCGTGCCGTCCCCGGCCGCACGCGAAATGCCGAAATCGCTGAGCTTGGCGACGCCGTCGTCGGAGAGCAGCACGTTGGCGGGCTTGACATCGCGGTGCACGATCTCGGATTCGTGCGCGGCGGCCAGCGCGGCGGCGATCTGCGCGCCGATGGCCGCGACCTCCTCGGCACCCAGCCGTTCCCGGCGCGCCAGCACCTCGGCCAGGCTGGTGGACTGCAGGTACTCCATCACCAGCACCGGGCGGTCGTCGTCCATCACCACGTCGAACACGGTGATCGCGCTCGGGTGCGTGAGCCGGGCGGCGATCCGGCCCTCGCGCATCGCCCGCGCGCTGGCGTCGGCGACCGCGACCTCGGCGGCACCGGCGGTGCCACCGGGGACGTGCGGCTGGATCAGTTCCTTCAGCGCCACCACCCGGTCCAGCCGCTCGTCCTCGGCCTTCCACACCACACCCATCGCGCCGGCGCCGATCCGCTCCAGCAGCCGGTAGCGCTCCGCGATCAGGCGGTCGGTTTCGGCCACGATGGGTTTCCTTCCGGGAAAAACGGTTGCGGGTCACCGACAACCGTAGTCACTACCCGAGTTCCTCTCCGGCCAACCCTGGTCCCGTGGCGCCCAGTGGAGCAGGATGCACCGCATGCCGGACCGGGTGCGCGGGACCGCGGTCTCTCCGTGCTGAACGTCGTGCTGCGGCTGGTCCAGCTCCTGCTCGCCGCCGAGTTCCTCGACAGCGCCTACCTGCTGTTCGCCGGCGGGCACACCGAGCGGACCTTCGAGCAGCTCGGGCTGGGGCAGTGGCTGCGCCACCCCACCGGGGCGCTGGAGGCGGCCGGCGCGATCGGCCTGCTGGTCCCCGGCCTGGCCGGACCGGTCGCGCTCGGCCTGGCCGCGGTGCCGATCGGCGCCAGTGCCACCGGACTCTTCATCCTGGACAACGGAAGCGCGACGCCGCCGCTGATCCTGCCGGCCGTCTCGCTGGCCGTGGCGGTGCTGCGGCGGGAGCAGTTCGCGACGCTGCTCGATCGCGTCAGGCGCCGGCCACCAGCACCAACCCGAAGGTGACCATCGTCGCCGCGACCAGGCCGTCGAGCACCCGCCACGACGACGGGCGCGCGAAGAACCCGGTGAGCAGGCGGGCGCCGAAGCCGAGCGCGGTGAACCAGCACAGGCTCGCCAGCACCGCGCCGAGGCCGAACGCCCAGCGCAGGTCGTCGCCCCTGGCCGCGGCCACGGAACCCAGCAGCAGCACGGTGTCCAGGTAGACGTGGGGGTTCAGCCAGGTCATCGCCAGGCAGGTGAGCACCGCGCGCTTCGAGGAGGCCGGGCGGTCCAGGTCGAGCCCGGCCGCGGCGGGCCGGAACACCCGGCGCGCGGCGAGAAAGCCGTAGCACAGCAGGAAAGCACCGCCGAGCAGGCCGACCGCGGTGACCGCCTGCGGCCACGCCGACACCACCGCGCCGACCCCGGCCACGCCGAGCGCGATCAGCACCGCGTCGGACAGCGAGCAGATCGCCACCACCGCGAGCACCCCGTCGCGGCGGATGCCCTGGCGCAGCACGAACGCGTTCTGCGCGCCGATGGCGACGATCAGCGAGAGGCTGGTGCCGAAACCGGCGGCCCCGGCGAGCAGGAACGGACCCATGCCGCCGAACCTAGATCCAGAACTGTCGACAGTACAGCTAAGGATTCTTACGTAGCATTAGCGATCGTGATGAGCGAACTACCCCTCGACCAGGTGCGCACGCTGCTCGCGGTGGTCGACGAAGGCACCTTCGACGCGGCGGCGGCCGCATTGCACGTGACGCCGTCGGCGGTCAGCCAGCGGGTCAAGGCGCTCGAACAACGCACCGGCCGGGTCCTGCTGCTGCGCTCGAAACCGGTGCGCCCCACCGAATCCGGCCAGGTCGTGGTGCGCTTCGCGCGGCAGCTGGCCCGCATCGAGCGCGACGCGCGCACCGAACTGGGCCTGGCGGACACCGGCGAGCCCGCCCGGCTGCCCATCGCGGTCAACGCCGACTCGCTGGCCACCTGGTTCCTGCCCGCGCTGGCCGAGGTGCCCGGTGAGCTGCGGGTGTGCTTCGAACTGCACCGGGAGGACCAGGACCACACCACCGCACTGCTGCGGGAGGGGCTGGTGATGGCGGCGGTGACCTCCTCACCGGACCCGGTCACCGGCTGCTCGGTGCGGCCGCTCGGCCGGATGCGGTACCTGGCGGTGGCGAGCCCGGCCTTCGCGCGGCGGTGGCTCGGCGGCGGCCCGCCGCGCCGCGCGCTGCCGGACGCGCCGGTGGTGTTGTTCGACCGGCGGGACGAACTGCAGGACCGGCTGACCAGGAAGCTCACCCGTGGCAGCAAGGGCGCCGGCTCGCGGCGGCACCACGTCCCGTCGTCGGAGGCCTTCGTCGAAGCGGTGGCCGCGGGACTGGGCTGGGGCATGGTGCCGACCGCGCAGGCGGGCCCCCACCTGCGGGCGGGCACGCTCACCGAACTCGCCCCCGGGCAGGTGATCGACGTGCCGTTGTTCTGGCAGCAGTGGAAGCTCGACTCCCCCGCGCTGGCCGCCACCGCCGACGCGGTCACCGCGGCCGCGGCGGCCGCGCTGAACCGAACCGGTGTGCCCTGAACGCACTATTGACGCGACTGTCCGGCCAGTTGTTGTCTTGGGTTCGTTTTTGTCCGACCACGGAGGTGGATGGATGATCCCGGTCAAGCGCACCCTGGTGGCCGCCCTCGCGATGCTGGCGGCGGCGGGCACCACCGCCGCTCCCGTGCGGGCCGCCGAACCGGCGCCGACCCCGGCGCTGGGCTGGAACTCGTGGAACACCTTCGGCTGCGAGATCAACGAGCAGCTCATCCGCGACACCGCGGACGCGATGGTGTCCTCCGGCATGGCCGCGGCGGGCTACGAGTACGTGGTGGTCGACGACTGCTGGTTCGACCCCGTGCGCGCCGAGGACGGCTCGCTGCGGGCGCACCCGGAACGCTTCCCCAGCGGCATGAAGGCGCTCGCCGACCACATCCACGGCAAGGGCCTGAAGTTCGGCATCTACCAGGTGCCCACCGAACTGACCTGCGCCCAGCGCGGCGGTGCCTATCCGGGGGCCACCGGCAGCCTCGGCCACGAGGTGCAGGACGCGCGGACCTTCGCCGACTGGGGCGTGGACTACCTGAAGTACGACTGGTGCTCCCCGGAGGGCACGCTGGCGGACCAGATCGCCGCCTTCACCCTGATGCGAGACGCGCTGAAGGCCACCGGCCGCGAAATCCTCTACAGCATCAACGCGAACAGCTACCACCCGGACAAGAACGGCGCGAAGTACGACTGGGGCGGGATCGCCGACCAGTGGCGGACCACCGAGGACATCAAACCGGTGTGGCGCACCGGGAACCCGAACACCTACCCGATGGGCGTCACCGACATCATCGACGTCACCGAGCCGCTGCGCGACTGGGCGGGCCCCGGGCACTGGAACGACCCGGACATGCTGGAGGTCGGGGTGTACGACGTCGAAGGCTTCCCCGGCCTGACCGGCACCGAAGCCGCGGCGCACTTCAGCATGTGGGCGATGCTGGCCGCGCCGATGATCGCGGGCAACGACCTGCGGTCCATTCCGGACGGTGTGCACGAGATCCTGACCAACCGCGCGGTGCTGGCGGTGAACCAGGACGTCAGGGGCGCCGCCGCCGACCGGGTGCGTGACGACGGCGACCTCGAAGTGTGGGCCAAACCGCTCCACGGCGGGGACGTGGCGGTCGCGTTGTTCAACCGCTCCGCGCAGGCCGCGAAGATCACCACCACCGCCGCCGAGGTCGGTGCCGGGACCGGCCGCCTGCGGCTGACCGACCTGTGGACCGGCCGCAGGTCTCACAGCCGGGGCGACATCTCCGCCGACGTCCCTTCGCACGGCGTGGTGCTGCTGCGGGTCCGCGGGTAGTTCAACGTGGCTTGAAGCCGACAAGGGAACACGGTGATCTTTGTGGCGGCGCCCGCTTGCCGGTCGCCGGTGCCGGGGGCCAGCCTTCGTGGTCATGAACGAATTCCTGGATCGGCTGGTGGACAAGGCGTTGCGCGGGGAGCTGCCCAGCCGCGGCGAAGCACTGGCCCTGCTCCGCGCGGACGAGGAACTGCTGGAGGTGGTGGCCGCCGGCGGGCGCGTGCGGCGGCACTTCTTCGGCCGGCGGGTGAAGCTGAACACGATCGTCAACCTGAAGAGCGGGCTGTGCCCGGAGGACTGCGGCTACTGCTCGCAGCGGCTCGGCTCGGCGTCGGACGTGCTGAAGTACTCGTGGATCAGCCCGGCCGAAGCCGCCGAAGTGGCCGGGCAGGCGATCGAGGCCGGGGCGAAGCGCGTGTGCCTGGTCGCCAGCGGGCGCGGCCCCGGTGACCGCGACATCACCCGTGTCGAGCAGACCATCGCCGCGGTGAAGGCCGAGCACCCGCGGGTCGAGGTGTGCGTCTGCCTGGGGCTGCTCTCCGACGGGCAGGCCGAGCGGCTGGCCGGGGCGGGCGCCCACGCCTACAGCCACAACCTGAACACCAGCGAAGCGCGCTACGCCGACATCTGCTCCACCCACACCTTCGCCGATCGCACCGAAACCCTGCGCCGGGCCACCACGGCCGGGCTCTCCCCCTGTTCCGGCGCCATCTTCGGCCTCGGTGAGTCCGACGAGGACATCGTCGACCTGGTGGTGGCGCTGAAGGAACTGGATCCGGACTCGGTGCCGGTGAACTTCCTCATCCCGTTCCGGGGCACCCCGCTCGGGGACCGCTGGGAACTCACCCCGGACCGCTGCCTGCGCATCCTCGCGTTGTTCCGGTTCTGCTTCCCCGACGTGGAGGTCCGCCTGGCCGGCGGGCGGGAGATCCACCTGCGCGGCCTGCAGCCGCTGGCACTGCACCTGGCGAACTCGATGTTCCTCGGCGACTACCTGACCAGCGAGGGCCAGCCGGGGGCCGACGACCGGCAGATGATCGCCGACGCCGGGTTCACCGTGGAAGGCGCCGAAGAGCGGACGCTCGGGCAGGCGCGGCACGACCTGGTGGCGATCCGGCGGCGCGGGGCCGGGACCACCGAACCGGCGAACACCTGAGCCGGAATCCTCGCCGGGCGATCGAACGTCCGGCGCCGGTGTCCGTTCTTCCCTGTGCAGACCCCGCACGAGCTGGAGGGCAGCATGCGACACACCCGGCGAACGACGCGGTTCCGCCCGCGCACGCTGGTCATCACGATCGCCGTCGTGGCGCTGGCCGCGCTGGTGCCCGTGGTGATCTCACTGCGGAGCGGGGACACCCCGGCCAACGCGGTCTCCGCGAGCGGGCAGCAGCTCGCCACCGCGCCGGCCGGAGGCGCCGGTCCGGTGACCGAGCTGGACAGGACCTTCCTGGTCAAGGTGCGGCAGGCGGGGCTGTGGGAGATCCCGGCGGGCAGGCTGGCGCAGGCCAACGGGTCCAGCGAGGCGGTCAAGCGCGCCGGGCACCACCTGCTCGAGGGGCATTCGCGGCTGGACCAGCTGGTCCGGGAAGACGCCGAGATCCTCGGCGTCGAACTGCCCAACGAGGCGACCGAGGAGCAGCGGCAGTGGGTCGACCAGCTCGACGGCCTGCGCGGCGAGGAGTTCGACCGGTTCTTCGCCAACGTGCTGCGGTCCTCGCACGGCAAGATCTTCGCCACCATCGCCGAGGTCCGCGCCGGTACGCAGAACGACCTCATCCGCAGGCACGCGCGGGAAGCGAACCAGACCGTGCTCGACCACATGGAGGTCCTGGAGGACACCGGCCTGGTCACCGCCGAAACCCTGGCCGAGGTGGAAACCGCGGTCACCCCGCCGGAGTGAGGCACGCCGGAATGTCCACAGTGGCTGGAGCGCCTGCCCACGTGGCCGGCCGCACCGGCCGCCAAGATGGGCGAGCCCCGCCGCCGGGGAGCTGATCGACCTCCCCGGCGGACGAGCTCAGATCAGGCCGAGGCGCAGGGCGTGGGCCACCGCGTGCGTGCGGTTGCGCAGGTCGAGCCGGGTCAGCAGGCCGTGCAGGATGTTCTTCACGGTGCGTTCCGAGTACGCCATCTCCGCGGCGATCTCCGCGGTGTCGCGGCCTTCGGCGAGCAGGCGCAGCACGTCGGTCTCCCGGCGGGACAGGCCGCTCAGCGTCAGGTCACGCGGTTCGAGCACCTCGCGCTGCAGCCGGGTCACGCCGGTGAGCAGCTGACCGAGCTGCTCCGGCGGCAGCGCCCCGCGGCCCTGGTGCGCGTCGTTGATCGCGTGCAGCAGCCGCGCGGTGGTGGCCTCCTGCCGCGGCAGCAGCACCGCCAGGCCGTGCTCGACCGCGGTCAGCAGCTCGGCGGGCCGCGGGTCGTCGGCGACCAGCACCAGCCGCGCCGCTGGATCGATCCCGTCGAGCACCTCGTGCAGTTTCCGCGTGCCGTCCGGCACCACGACCACCACGTCGGCCTGGCTGTCCACCAGGTGGACCCCCGGCTTGCTTCTCAGCTCACCGGAAACCCCCGCCGAGACGAACGGGTCCGTGGCCAGCACCGTCACCCGGACCGGCGACGGAACCGCGCGCAGCGCCGGTTTCGTGGTCGGAGCTGGCGGGCTGGCGGGGCACAAACTGGAGGTCACCACCGTAGTCAACCGGCTAGCACATCGGCAGACCAGGCGGAACAACCGGCAGCTTTTCGCGTTCGCCAATTCTGCCGGTTAAATGGTTCGTGGTGAACGACGGACAGCGAACCGACGAAGCGGCCTTCGGCGCGCTCCTGCTCCGCCACCGCCGGGCGGCCGGGCTCACCCAGGCCGACCTGGCGGAGACCTCGGGCGTGAGCATCCGAGCGCTGAGCGACCTCGAGCGCGGCCGTGCGCAGGGTGCCCAGCGGCGCTCCGCGACCGCGCTCGCCGACGCGCTGGACCTGGCGGGCGGCGACCGGCGGGAATTCCTCGAAGCCGCCCGCCAGGGGCGCCGGCGCACGCCGAAAACCGAGGAGGAGAGCGAGAACGCGCCTTCGGTCACGCTGCCACCGGCGGTGCCCGACCTGCTCGGCCGGGAAGCCGAGCTGGCGAAGCTGCACCAGGAGGCGGTTTCCGACGCGGCGGGCGGGGTGGTGGTGTCCGTGGTCGGGCACCCCGGGGTCGGCAAGACGGCGCTGGCGGTGACCGCGGCGCACCAGCTGCGCCCGCAGTTCCCCGACGGCGCGTTCGCGCTGGACCTGCGCGGCATGGACGAGGAGCCGACCAGCCCGCGCAGCGCGCTGACCCAGTTGCTGCGGGCGCTGAGCGTGCCGGCGCAGCAGATCCCGATGACCGTGCCCGAGCAGAGCGCGTTGTTCCGCTCGCTGCTGGCCGGCCGCCGCGTCCTGCTGCTGCTCGACAACGCCGCCGACGAGGCGCAGGTGCGCCCGCTGCTGGCGGCCTCACCGGGCTGCCTGACGCTGATCACCTGCCGCAGCGCGCTGGCCGGGCTGGAATCGGCGCGCTGGTTGTGGCTGGAGCCGCTGGTCGACCTCGGCGCGGTCGAGCTGCTGACCGCGATCGCCGGTGAGGCCAGGGTGCGCGCCGAACCGCGGGCCACCGCGGAACTGGTGGCGCTGTGCGGGAACCTGCCGCTGGCGGTGCGGATCGCGGGCAACCGGCTGGCCAGCCGCCCGCACTGGACGATCGCGTACCTGACCACGCAGCTGCGCAACGAGCGCACGCGGCTGAGTTCGCTGTCGGCAGGCGACCTGCAAGTGCGTTCCGCCTTCGAAATGTCACATCGGCGCCTGTCCCCCGCCGCCCGCCTGGTCTTCCGCAGGCTGGCCGTGGTGCCCGGCCCCGACTTCGGCAGCGAACTGGCCGCGGTCGCCACCGGCATGGCCGAGGCCGACGTGCAGGTGCACGCCGACGAACTGGTCGACGCCAACCTGCTGCAGGCCGCCGCCTCCCCCGGCCGCTACCAGTTCCACGACCTCATCCGCATCTTCGCGGTGGAACGCCTGGAAGCCGAGGAGAAACCGGCCGATCGCGAACGCCACCGCCGCACCATGCTCGACCACCTGCTGCACACCGCTTCCGAAGCCGGGCGCGCGTTCATGCCGGACGCGCTGCTCGCGCCGACGCACGCCGCCCGCCGGTTCGACACCCGCGAGGCCGCGGGTGCCTGGCTGGAGGTGGAGGCGGACAACTGGCTGGCCGCGCACCGCGAAGCCCCGGCTGACGGCCTGCACCGCGAGGTGGTCGACCTGGCGCGCGCCATGCACTGGTACTCCGACGGCCGCACCCAGCAGCGGCCGTGGGACGAGATCTTCCAGCGCGGGGTGAACTCCGCCAGGGTGCTCGGCAACCAGCTGGACGAGGCGGTGCTGCTGAACTTCGTCGGCTGGGCCCGCTACTTCTGCTTCGGCGACAACGACGGCGGGTTGTCCGCGCACAACGAAGCGCTGGCGGTGGCCATCGAAATCGGCGACAAGACCGAACAGGCGTGGGCCCTGGGTTACCGCGGTTCGGTGCTGATGCGGCTCGGCAGGCTCGGCGAAGCGCTCGCCAGCGTGCGCCGCGCCGTGGAACTGTCCGCGGTGCTGGGGTTCTGGACCGGCGAGGGCACCATCCGCAACGCGCTCGGGCGCATCCTGCGCGTCCACGGCGAGCACGAGGAATCCCTCGCCGTGCACCGCGGGGTGCTCCACGACATCGACGCCCGGCGGGCCGAAGCCAATCCGGACACCCGGCACTTCCTGCGCTCGGTCACCCTGCTCGACGTCGGCGGCACGCTGCTGGCCATGCGCCAGTGGCAGCAGGCGGCGGTCACGCTGCGGGAGGCCCGCGGCTACTTCGAGGCGTCGGGTTTCCGGATCGAAGAGGCCGAGACCGCGCTGCAGGAAGGCATCGCCCGTCGCGAAGCGGGCGAGTACGTGCTGGCCAGGGAGTGCTTCACGCTGGCGCTGGGCGTGTTCACCGGGGTGGCCAACCGCTGGAAGCGGGCGAACACCCTGGCCGAGCTGATCACCATGCTGGAGCTGACCGGCGACCCGACGGCCGACGAGTACCGGGCGGGTGCGCTCGCGCTGTGCGCCGAGCTCAAGACCCCCGCCGCGGCCGAGCTGGCCGCCCGGCTGCGGCACGAAACCACGCCCGAGGGGTGAGCGGGCAGCACCCGGTGTCGGATCGGGCAGCACCCGGCGCGCCGGGCTGAACCGGCTTCCGTTCTCCGGTTGACTCCCGGGCAAACGACACGGTCGATCCCAGGGAGCCCGAACGGTGGCCGAGCAAGAACCAGTTGCTGCGCAGCGGCTGATGCCCACCCAGGCGGCGGTCGTCGCCTTGGCCGCCCGCGTGGCCGGTCTCCAGCAGCAGGTGGCCTCCGGCGATCTCGCGCTCGACCCCGCGGTCGGCGAGGAGATCCGCACCATGCTCACCGAGCAGATGGACCAGGTCGACGTGTGGCTGCGCCGCGCCATCGACCTGGCCAGGCAGGCCCCGCTCGGGCGGAACCCGGTGGGTGAGGCGATGGCCGGGAAGTTCCAGCAGCGGGCCGGGGACGCCGACTCCGCCCTCGCCGGCGTCCTCGTCCCGTACCGCGAACTGCTGGCCAAGGCGCACGAGACGGTGGGCGTGGCGATGCAGCGCTACGGCGACTTCGAAGGCCAGTCGATCAACCTGCTCCGCACCGCCAACGGGGAGACCAACGCGTGAACGACGAACAGCCGGACCCCGCCGACCTCGCGCTGACGCAGACGCAGAACTGGCGTTCGCGCAGCCACCGAGAGCTGTACGAGTCGGTCCACCTGAACAACGACCCCGGCCAGGTCGGCCAGCTCGGCGAGGAGTGGACCGGGATCGGCGCGGAGATGAGCGAGCACTCGCGCCGGATGGGCGAGCGGATCAGGGCCACCGAGAGCGGCTGGCGGGGCGAGGGCGCCGATTCGGCCAGGGAGTCGGTGCTGGAGCTGGTCCAGTGGTCCGGCAAGGCGGCGGCCACCGCCGAGGACATGGGCCGCAAGATCGGTGAGCAGGGCCGGATCATGGAGACCGCCAGGGCCAGCATGCCCGAGCCGGTCGAGTTCGACTGGCAGGCGATGGTGACCAACGGGTTCGCCACCGGCGGGCTGGCCGGTTTCGCCGCCGCCGTGCAGGACGTGCGGGTCAAGAGCGAAGAGGCCAACGCCGCGCACGAGCAGGCGGTCGCGGTGATGACCCAGATGGAGACCGCCTCCCGTGAGGTGGACACCGCCACGCCGCGGTTCGAGCCGCCGGTGGTGAAGGCGACGCCGATGATGGCGACCGCCCGCCGGATGAGCCTGACCGAGGAGCAGGACGCGCTGGCCGGTGGCGGTGGCGGGGCGGGCGGCGGGACCGCGCCGCTGCAGCCGTTCCAGCAGGGCGCCCCGGCCGCGCAGCCGTTCCAGCAGCTCACCCCGCTCAACGCGGACACCACCACCGCGGGCTTCACCGGCGGGCCCGGTGGCCCCGGGGGCGCGCCCGGTGTGCCCGGTGGCATCCCGGGGGTGTCCACCCCGGCCGCGTCGCTGCCCGGCGGTGGTCCCGGTGGCGGGCCGGGTTCGCCGCAAATGCCCCCGATGCCGCAGGTGCCGGGTGTGCCCGGTGGCGTTCCGGGCGGCGGGGGCACCGGTGGCGTGGGGGGCACCGGGTTCTCCCCGAAGTCGGTGCCGGGTGGCCAGGACACCACCCGCGCGCAGAACGCACCCGGGTTCACCATGCCGAACACCCCGCCGGGTGGCATGCCGGAGTTCAACGGCCCCGGCGGGATCCGCCCGGGTACCGCGCCGCAGGGCGCGCCGCCGAGCTTCACCATGCCGAACCTGCCCGGTGGCAAGCCCGGTGGCGGCCCCGGCGCCGAGGACACCGTGCGCCAGCCCCGCTACCAGGCGCCGCCGAAGCTGCCCGGCTTCACCGGCCCCGGTGGCACCCAGTACGGCGGTCCCGGCCCGAACAACCCCGCCGGCGTCAACCGGCCCGGGGTCAACCCGCCGCAGGTGCCGCGGTTCACCATGCCGCCCGGTCCGGGTGGCGGTGGCCTGCCGTCCTTCGGTGGTGGCGGCGGTGGCGGTGCCGGTGGCTTCGGCCCCGGCAGCGGTGGTCCCGGCGGGGCGGGCGGCTTCGGCCCGGGTGGCGCGGCCGGTGGCGGCGCGGGCGCGGGCGGTGCCTACGGCCCGCAGGGTCCCGGCGCCTCGACCGGCGCGGGTCCCGGCGGTGGCCGGGTGCCCGCCGAGGGCTTCGGCCCGCGCGGCACCGCCGGTGCCGCCGGGGCGGCGGGCACGGGTGGCGCGATGGGCGGCGGCATGGGTGCCGGCGCCGGTCGTGGCCAGGGCGAAGAGGACAAGGAACGGCGTTCGGCGGCTTACCTCCAGGGTGAGGAGATCTTCCAGGTGCCGGGTGAGGACCTGCCGCCGCCGGTGATCGGCGCCCGCAAGCAGAAGAAACCGGAGTAAGGCGTGCACAGTCCCGATTTCGTGCTCTCCGCGCACGAGTTCGACATCGTGTGGGGCGAGCTGGACCTCGGCCGGATGCCGTACCCGCTGGACGTGCCCAGCACCGGCCGCACCGTCGAGCAGCGCGCGCAGCTGGCAGCCGAGGTCTACCGGGAACTCGGCGACCGGGGCCTGGCCCGCGGCCAGCGGGTGGACGCCGACCTCGAAGCGCTGCTGGTGCTGCTTTCGCAGTACGACGTGGCGGTGGACGCCATCGGGCACATCGGCTACCCGGTGCGCGCGCTGGCCGCCGCCCGCGGCGCGAACGCGGTGCTGGCCGTGCTCGCCGGTGGTGAGCTGTGGTTGCGGGAGATCCGGCCGACGGCGCTGGCGCGGTCGATCGTGGAGGTCCTGCCCGCCGGCCACGCCGGTCCCGGGCAGGCGATGTCCCTGCCGTACCAGGCGCTGGCCGAAGCGGCCGAGCCGCAGGAGGACGAGGACGACCCGTACGGCGGCGACCTCGACGAGCGGGTCGTGCTGAGCCGGGCCGGGGTGTCCCGCACCGACGCCGGTGCGCTGCTGGAACTGGCGAACAACCGCCGTGCCGGTGGCCAGCTGGGGGTGACGCTCGGCGGCAGGCGCACCGAGCGGCTGCCCACCCTGGTCACCTGGTTCGACACCCACCAGGGCCGCTACCTGATGGTGCGCGAGGACTCGTGGCTGAGCATCGCGCCCGCCGACAACGAACGCATCGAGCAGCGGGTGGCCACGGTGCTGGCCGGCGCGCGCTGAGGGGGGAAGGCATGTCCTACGAGGTAGCGCCAGAGGACCTGATCGCCCACGCGAGCCACCTGGACGGCATCACCGACCGGCTGAACACCGCGCTGGACGCCGCGCGCACGGTCAGCATGGACGACAGCGCCTACGGGCTGCTGTGCTCGTTCCTGCCGCCGATCGTGAACCCGATGGAGGAGAAGGGGATCGAGGCGCTCGGCGCCGCGGTGGAGGGGGTCACCACCACCGCGGGCAACGTGCGCACCGCCGCCGAGTCCTACCGCGAGACCGACCGGTCGCACATGAAGCCGCTGGAAACGTTCCGCGCCGACGCCGAGGGCGTGAAGGTGGGCGAGCTGAGGGGCGCTTCGGGCGGCGGTTCGAGCCCGGCGGGCTTCTCCACGCCCGCGCACCAGGCCCGCACCCCGCTCGAGCCGTTCCAGCAGGGCGAGCGGCTGGCGGAAAGCACCCCCGCCCAGCAGGCGCGGATGCCGGTCGAACCGTTCCAGGCCAGCGAACGCCTGGCCACCCCGGCCCACCAGGCCGAAGCGCGCTTCGCCCCCAGGCAACAGGGCGAGCCAGCCCAGCCCAACCGGTCCGTCTGACCAAGAAGCAAGAAGGAAGCGGTACACCAACCATGACCAACGGACTGGGCGCACTGGGACGGGACCCGTCCCAGGTGGAAGCCGACATCGACCGGTGGGCGCAGGGGTTCGCCGAGAAGGCCCAGCGCTACCAGGCGGCGCAGGCGCAGGTGGAGCAGATCCGCACCACCGCCAGCAGCCCGGACGGCACCGTGCGGGTGACCGTGCGCGCCGACGGCAGCGTGACCGACCTGCAGTTCAGCGACCGCATCCGGCAGATCGCGCCGTCGGAGTTGTCGGCGATGGTGCTGCGCACGATGCAGACCGCGCAGTCGCAGGTGGTCGGCCAGGTCGGCGCGACCATGCAGGCCGAACTCGGCGACGAGGACCAGCAGACCCGCGCGCTGATGATGGACGAGCTGCGCACCCGGTTCCCCGAACCCGACCCCGAGGCCGAGGCGGCCGCCGCAGCGGTGTCGGAGAAGTGGGACTACGACGAGGGCGACGACACCCCGCCGGCTCCCCCGGCACCGCCCGCGCCTGGGGCCCCGCCCGCCGCGGGCCCGGCCCGGCGGCCGCGGCGGCCGGACGAGGACGACGACATCGACCCGGACTTCGACCCGCTGCGCGACTGAGCGGCGCTCTCCGGCGACCGGGACCTCACGCCCCCGGTGAGCTCCCGGTCAGGCCGAACGGCCGGGCCCCGGCCAGCAGCCCGACCAGGCCGGAGACCAGCCGCATCTGCTCGACCGTGCGGATGTCGGCCTCGACCAGGCGGGGTGAGCAGACCAGGACCGCGACCGCCTGCGCCCGCGACAACGCGACGTTCAGCCGGTTGCGGGAGAGCAGGAAGTCCAGGCCGCGCGGCAGGTCCACCGCCGAGGACGAGGTCATCGTGGTGAGCACCACCGGCGCCTCCTGGCCCTGGAAGCGGTCCACCGTGCCCACCCGGACGCCGGGGAACCCGGCCCGCTCCAGCGCCCGGCCGACCACCCGCGCCTGCAGGTTGTACGGCGCCACCACCAGGATGTCGCCGTCGTCCAGCGGGCGGGCGCGGCCGTGGTCGGTCCACTCGCGACCGTGCAGCGCCCGCACGATCGCGACGATCTCCTCGGCTTCCTCCACCGAGCGCGTGGTGTTGCCCCGGTGGTCCACTTCGGACACGTAGAGCCCGGCCTCCACGCCGTCGATGCCGCGTTCCGCCGCGGTCGGGTGCGCGTGCAACCGGCCGGCGTAGGACAGCCGGGAAACGGGTTCGCAGACCGCGGGGTGCATCCGCCGGGACTGGTCGAGGAAGTAGCCCAGTTCCGGCGGGATCACGTCGGCCTCGCCGATCAGGTGGCCGAGCGCCGAGGCGTCCGCGCCCGCCGGGTGCGTGCCCTGGACCACCTGCGGCAGCTGCTGGGGGTCGCCGAGCAGCACCAGGTTCCGCGTGCACATCGAGACCGCGAGCGCGTCGGCGAGCGCGAACTGCCCGGCTTCGTCGACGATCAGCACGTCGAACGGCTCGGCACGCAGGTCGGCACCGGCGAAGTTCCAGGCGGTGCCGCCGACCAGGTGGCCGGTGCCGTGCTCGGCGCGCCACGCGGCCAGGTCCTTGTTGCTCTTCGGCTGGTCCCACGGCAGCGCGGGGTCCGGGGCCTTGCGCGGGCGCTTGGCGCACGGCAGCTCCGGCGCGTCGGCCAGGGCCGCGCTCAGCACGTTCTCCACGGCCTTGTGGCTGTTCGAGGTGACCGCCACGGTCTTCCCGGCCCGCACCAGGTGGGCGATCAGCTTGCCCGCCAGGTAGGTCTTGCCCGCACCCGGCGGCCCCTGCACCGCCAGCGCCGAGCCGTCGAGCGCGTCCACCGCCCCGATCACCGTCTGCACCAGGTCCTCGCCGGGCGGCGGCAGCTCCTTGCCCCGGCGCAGCCGCGGCGGACGGCGGCGCAGCAGGTCGACCCCGGGGTGCGGGGGCAGCTCCGGCAGCGCGCCGACGACGAGCTGGGCCAGGTCGGCGACCGCCTCGTCCTTCGGCGACGGGCGGACGGGTTCACCGGGCAGCACGGCGAGCGGGCGCGCGTCGGTGGTCTCGTCGACCTTGCTGCTCTCCTCCAGCGTCAGCTCCTCGGCCGTCGCGGCCACCACCTTGGCCTTGCGGGCTTCCGGCCCGTAGCGCAGGCGCACCTGGTCGCCGGTGGTGAACGGGTGCGGGTGCTCGGGGTCGGTGGCGATGGTCAGCGTGCGCCTGGCGTTGCGCGCGCGGCCGGTGGGCGGCACCCACTCCCCCGCTCGCACCGACAGCGGCACCGCACAGCTGGTGTCCACTTCGAGGTCGGTCAGCGGGGCGGCGAGCTGGCGGAAGTGCTCCCACCACGCCGGGTTCGTCTCGCGGCGGTGGTAGCCGACCGACGCGGCCAGCAGCGCCTTCGCCCGGTCGGCCTCGGTGAACTGGGCGGGGTCGGCGGGCAGGCCGTCGAGCAGCGGGTCGACCAGTGCGGCCAGCTGCGCGGCGCGTTCGGCCCGGCGCGCCGCCGCTTCCTCGTCGGTCGCGTCCACTCCGGACTCCACCGGCGGGGCCGGCTCGATGCCGGCCTCTTCCCGGATCTGGTGGAGGAACTCGAACAAGCGCAGCGTGGACACGCAGTCGTACTCGTTGTAGTCGCTGATCCCGCGCAGCACCTCGGCCGCCTGCTCGGGCTCGCCGAGCTGGGACAGGGTCAGGTACTCCTCGTACGCCTCGATGCTCGACGCCGCCGTCTTGACCTCGCCGTCGCGGGCCTCGGGCATGTACAGCGGTTCGAGGTACTTGATCGAGTAGGAGCGCTGCGAGACCAGCAACGCCTTGCGCACCACGGCGTACAGGTCGATCAGCACACCGCCGCGCAGCAGTTCGTCGACCTCCACCTCGCGGGTGCCGTGCAGGGCGGCGAGCTGTTTGAGCGCGGTGACCTCGTACGGGGCGTAGTGGTAGACGTGGGCGCCGGGGTGGGCGGCCAGGCGTTCGGTGGTGAAGTCGATGAACCGCTCGAACGCGCGCTTCTCCTCCGGCCGTGAATGCGCCCAGAACGGGGTGAACCGCTGGCCGCCGTCGGTGGTGACCGCGCCGAACAGGTACTCCAGCCCGGTGCCGCCCAGGGCGTAGGGGTCGCCCTCCATGTCGAAGAAGACGTCGCCGGGGTCGGCGGGCGGCAGTTCCGCGAGCGGCGCCGGATCGATGATCTCGTAGCTCACCTCGCCGGTCCGGTCCTGCCGGACCTGGATCTTCGCCTGCGCGCGCAGCGTGGCGAAGCTGGCCGCGGACAGCTCGCGGGGCCGGTCATCGGCCTCGGCGGTGGCCAGCGCGTCGATCGTGCCGAGTCCGGCCTCGGCCAGCTTGCGCCGCTGGTCGCTGCGCATACCGGCGACCAGCGACAGATCGCGGTCGGCCTCCCGGCCGGACGCGCAGTGCTCGGCGAACCCGCAGCTCGCGCAACCCGGTCGCGGGTCGGCCCAGAGCCGCTCGGGCAGCCGGGCGGGGCGGGTCAGCAGCCGCTCGCGCAGCCGCCGCAGGAGCGGGAGGAAGTCGTCCACGCGCAGCGTGCGGGTGGTGCCGTCGCCGAGCATCAGGTGCATGTCGGGCCCGGCGGGCCAGCCGGCGCTGCGCAGCGCGTCGGCATACGCGGTCAACTGCAACACGGCGGCGGGCCGGGCGTGGCGCGCCAGCTTCGTGTCGTACACCTCGTAGCGCCCCTGCTCGTCACGCAACAGGAAGTCGGCGCGGCCGGTGAACTGCCCGTCGTCGAAGACCGCCTGGTACACCACGGGGGCGCCGGACCACAGCGCCACCGCCGTGTCGCTCACCGCCGTCGCGTGGTCCACGTGCTCGATCTCGACCACGGCGTGCTTCTCCCCGCGGAAGCGCTCGAGGGTGGCCTCCTCGTGCGCACGGCCGTGCTTGACCGCGAGCTGGTCGGCGCCGCTACCGGGCCGGGGCGCCCCCGGGAGCCCAGCCTCGAAGGCCTGCTTGAGCACGCTGCGGTGCTCGCACTCGAGGAGGTCGGCAAGATCGGATGGGGTGTGCATCGCCGGGCAGTCTCCCGCGCCCCACCCCCCTCCCCCGCGATCGACACGCACTTGACCAGTAGAAACCCCTGCCCCCACCCCTGCCGAACCCGCGCGGGAGGGACGCGCTAAGCTCTTCCCCATCACCACCCGCGAGGGACGGTGACAACCGGGCTGTGGCGCAGTTTGGTAGCGCACTTGACTGGGGGTCAAGGGGTCGCAGGTTCAAATCCTGTCAGCCCGACCGGCAAAGGGACCGTTTACGCAGGTAGACGGTCCCTTTCTCTATGTGCGGACGACCTTGGACGCGCGTCCGCCCCGGAGCGTCCAACATTTGTCCAACATGCTCCGGGGCGGTGATCACGCGGCCAATGCCAAGGAGCGTTGCGTGTCGAGCACGTCGGCCACCTCGTCGAGGCGGTCCGGGAAGAGGTGCCCGTAGATGTTCAGCGTCATCGCCGCGTCGGCGTGGCCGAGCATCTGCTGGACCACCTTCACGTCCGCCCCAGCAGCGATCGCCAGCGAGGCGGCGGTGTGCCGGAGCTTGTGCGGAGTCAGCCCCGGCACCTTCAGCCCGGCAGCCTCCACGGCCGCGTTGAACTCCCGGACGCGCCAGTTGTTCGCCCGCAGGGACTCACCACGCGCGGTGGTGAACACCAACTCGTCGTCCCCGCGCCCCTCGATCAGCGGCCGGAGCACAGCCACCAGGAAGGCCGGAATGGACACCGTGCGGCGCTTGCCCGTCTTCGGCAGCCCCTCGTGCTGGACGCCGTTGACCTCGAAGAAGGTGACCGCGACCCGGATGCGCCGCTTGTCCAGATCCACCCGGCCGACCCGCAGGGCAGCAGCCTCGCCCCAGCGGAGGCCCGTGTAGGCGAGCAGCAGGATGAGCGCCCGGTTGATCGCGGCCCCGGCAGTCGGCCGGTCGTACTTCGTGCGCAAAGTGCCGGCCGCGTCGGCGAGCGCTTCGACCTGGCCATAGGTGAGGTACACGTGCTCCGCGTCCGGCCGGACCGGCAGTTTGACCCCACGGGCCGGGTTCACCTTCAGCCGCCGGGGAACACACCATTCGAGCACCATCGCCAGCACCCGGTACGCGTGCCGCGCCTGTGACGGCCCGAGCCCGCTCCCGCCATCCTCTTTGGCCTTGAGCAGCTTGGCCACCCACACCGCGATGTCCTCGCGGCTGATCGCGGTCAGTACGAGGTCGCCCCAGCGCGGGATGACGTGGTTGTCGAGCAAGCCGCGGTACTTCCACCACGTCGACGGCTTCAGGTCGTGCCGGGACTCCAGCCACTTCTCCGCCATCTCCGAGAACGTGACCTTGGCAGCAGCCGGGTCGATGTAGTCCCCCGACGCGAGCGACGCTTCCAGCTCAGTCCGCCGGTTGTCCGCGAGCGTCTTCGTCGAGGCCACCTCGGAGCGGAGCTTGCCGGTCTGGTCGTAGTACATCACCTCCCAGCGTGCTGGCGGCTTCCTCCCTGCCCGTTTGGCCTTCGCGACCTTGTCGAGGTAGCTCGGCCTCTGGTTGCGGTCGTAGACCCAGACGCGCGCCATCAGACCCCACCCTGCTCAGCCACCCAGGCGCTCACATCCTCCGGCCGGTACCGGACGTGCTTGCCCAGCCGGAGCCCGGTCGGCCCGATCCGGCGGGTCCGCCACTGGTAGAGGGTGTTCACCGGTATCTGGAGGTAGTCGGACACATCTTTGATCGTCCACAGTGGTTCGCTCATGCGCGGCTCTCCTTGCTGTATCGGGCTTTTCGGTCGGCGCGGATGCGTTCGGCGATTCCGGCGGCAAGTTCGGTTTCGGCGTCGGTGAGGTAGCCGGAGCCTTCGAACCACCAGTTGTTGACCACGACGACCCGGCCGTGGTCGAGGCCGAGGCGGTCGAGGGTTTCGGCGCGGCGGTAGTCGCGGCGGTCGCCCCGGATGACGCGGAAGGTGGTGGAGTAGCGCACCGACTTGGTCAGGAAGTGGCCCCGGAACCCGAGCATGTGCGCCCAGCGGTGCAGGTGGAGCTTGTCGTACCGCTCCAGCTCCCCGAGGTCCCAGCAGGTTTCGATCATGCGCCGGTGGTGCGCGCTGACCTGGAGCAGCGCGATGTCCCGTTCCGAGCGGATCGGGCGGTCCGCGGCTTCGCTCTTGCCGGTGCCCTTGGTGGCGTACTTGGCGATGTAGCCGGACAGGGCTGCTTCGCTGATGTTGCCGCCGTCGTCTTCGAACTCGGTGGCCGAGGCGGGGCGGATGTCGCGGATGTCGACCTGTTCGCCCCAGACCAGCCGCAGCGGGGAGCCGTCCGGCCGGGCGATCGTGTATTCCACGCCCCTGGCAGCCGTGTGAACGGCGTCGCGCAGCAGGTCCGGGGTTGCCCATGCCGGGGCCGGGTCGGCGGGTCCGTCGGGGCCGTCGAGACGGAGCACGGCGTGGTAGTGCACGAGCCCCCGCCGCTGGTACTCGGCGACCTTGGCGTAGGACAGCCGGGCGTGGAACCGGAACTCGCGCACGGGCATCCCGACCATCGCGGCCAGAACACGGCGTAGGCGGCCGGTGAAGCGCTGCCAGAGCACGCCGGTGTTGGCCTGCCACAGCACCGCGCCGGTGTAGTCGTAGCTCTCGGGGTCGAGCGGGGCGCCGAGGCGGGTGTCGGCCTCGTGGTGGTGTTCCCCGCAGCCGCACGGGATGCGCTTGCCGCCCGGGGTGGTGCGGCGTCCGTGGACCGGCCCGAACGACGGGGCGGTCAGGGTGATGAAGGCGCGGGTCTTGTCGGCGACGGTCTCGGGGATGCCCTTGCTGCCGCCGGACATCCCGGCGCGGATGAGGTGGAAGGCGTCGGCGGCGTAGCGGTCCGAGCAGTTCGGGCACACGCTGGCGCGGCGGTTGCCGCACGGGACGAAGATGTCCCCGCCGTGGTGGTGCAGCACCGTGCCGGTGGCCGCGTCTTGAATCTGGGAGGCTCCAGCGAGCCGGATGGGTTTAGCGCAGCCGCCGACCGCGTGCACGGCGGCGCGCCACTGGTCGTAGTCGGCGCGGGTGACGCGTTCGGCGATGCGGGATTCCAGGGTGAGCACAGGGTGGCCCTTTCGTGCAGCAGGGCGGGACACGACCGGTGATCGGCCGTGCCCCGCCCTGGTGGTGCGGGTGGTTCAGTGCGTGAGGGTGTGCCCGTTGCGCGGGGCGTGGTCGGCGAGGACTTGCGCCGCCATCGGTTCGGGGATCTTGACCACGGCGCGGATGTCGGCGGTGGTCGGTGTGCGTCCCTCAGCGCGGGCCGCGTCGAGCGCGGCGGTGATGCGCCCGGTCATCTCCGGCGGGAGCTTGACCCGGGATGCCGAGGTCGGGTCCGGTGCCGATGCCGGCAGCGGCGGACCGGGCAGGTTGGTGCCGGTCGGGGTGGGTGGTGCCGCCGCGGGCTTCGGCACCTCCGTGCCGTGTGGCACCTGTTCCGCGGCTTGCTCGCGGACCTTGGTGCACTCGGCCTGGATGATCGGCATGACCTCGGCGAGCAGGAACACCACCGTGGGGATGACCAGGTGGAAGAAGACGTTGCCCTTGGAGATGTGCCCGTCCGACGGGGCGAGCGCGGCCCAGACGTTCGCGATGAGGGTGGAGGCCAGCAGCACCCGCTTGAGCCACTTGACCGGCCCGTGGTCGACCTTGAGGCCGTGGGAGAGCATCGCGGCTTCCCAGCGCAGCAGGGTGATCAGGATTCCGGCGAGCGCGGGTTCGGCGAGCCAGCCGCCCCACCACATCGGGTCGGCGGGGGTGAGGTGCCCGGCGAGGAAGTCGTGCACGCCGGTGGTGGTGAAGCCCAGGCCCACGGCGAGGAAGAACCACATGGTGCGGGTGATCGAGACGCGGAACCGGTCGGCGTTGACCGCGCCGAGTAGCGGGTTCGCGGCGAGGCGGTGCACGTCGCGTGCTTCGTCGAGTTGCGCGGCGAGCACCTTGACTCGGCGTGAGGTCTTCGGCGCCTGCGGGTCCTTCTTGGACTTGCCGAACACGAGATCACCTCCTTTCCGGGGTGGGTCGTGCGCTACCGGCCGAGCGCGGCAGCGAGTTCGTCGAAGAGCCTCTTCCCGGCGTCGGTGATCTCCAGCACGGCGGTGGTGTAGGTGCCGTCTTCGAGCTGTACGCGCTCCGAGCGCCCGATCACGATGAGGTTGTGGTCGATGAGCCGGTCGTAGTGCTCCTTCATGCACGGGTCGTCCAGCTCGGCCTGGTCGCCGTCGACGAAGGCGTAGCCCGCCTCGGCGGTGTAGAGCAGCCCGTCGCGGCACACCTCCAGGGTGGTGTAGACGTCGATGCGGTCGATGGCGGCGATGTCGTTGAAGGTCAGCATGAGCAGGTGTCCTTTCTGGATCAGCGGAGGGGTCGCAGGGAGGACCAGCGGTTGAGCAGCGAGCGGCCGCGTTTGGTCAGGCGGAGCCCGAGCACCGGGCGGCGGACGACGCCGTGGTAGCAGGAGATCGTTTCGTGCAGCGGGCGCCGCTGGACGTAGCCCTGGGCGATGAGCTGGTGCACGGCGTCTTCGTCGAGGGCCATGCGCACCCGGTCGGTGTCTTCGAAGACGACCACGCGGTCGGTGTCGTCGAGCAGCCCATACCGTCCGTCGTGGACTTCGGCGAGCACGTCGACGGTGACCGCGGGGTTCCCGGCGGTCGAGCGCTGTCCGCGCTGGCGCACCGGCGGGCATTGGCGTTCCGGTGCCGGGCGGTCGGTGGGTTTCGGCGGGGTGCCGAAGAGGTCGAGTTGATCGTTCATCGTGGTGTCCTGTCTCGGTCGAGGTCTTCTTTCTCGGCGAGGTCGCGCAGGACGAACCGCATGCCGAACAGGCCACCGGCCGCCAGGAGCGCGGTGATGCCGAACAGCAGCGAGGGGCCTTGCGCGTGGTAGATCAGCGCGAGCAGGGCGACGGCGGGAACGCCGAACTTGATGTAGACCCAGGCCCGCCAGGCCAGAAAGCCGAT
This sequence comes from Amycolatopsis sp. NPDC045836, assembly GCF_056431745.1. Taxonomy (NCBI): domain Bacteria; kingdom Bacillati; phylum Actinomycetota; class Actinomycetes; order Pseudonocardiales; family Pseudonocardiaceae; genus Amycolatopsis; species Amycolatopsis sp. NPDC045836. The sequence goes on from NZ_JBWKKF010000014.1 coordinate 235,720, forward strand.
GCGCCACATGAGGAACCTCCAACGGAGTTGACGTGAGCGGGTGGTGGGTCAGCCGCCGAAGCGGTCAAGGGTGCGCAGCAGCTCGCGCAGCCCGGAGCGGAGGTCGAGAGCGGTGGAGTACTCCGGGTCGGTCAGCACCGCGAGACCGGTGGCGTCCGGGCCGAGACGGACTTCGACTTCGGCCCGGACCGCGTCACACCACGGCGCGGAATCGGCCAGCGCGCAGGACAGCGCGTGACGCAAATTGGCGTAGTGCTCGGCACGGAACGGCATCACGCCACCACCCGCAAGTCCGCCGGACGCCCGTGCTGCACGAAGGCCACGAGTTCGTCGATCTCGTGGTCGGCGACGTAGGACGCGCGCACCTGCATCGGGACCCGGGAACGCTGACGGATGACGTAGCCGACACCGGCGGTGTCCGGGTGGTTGGCGATCTCGTCGGCCAGCGCGCCCCGCAGCCGGGCGTTGTCCCCGAGCGCCATGTCCACGTGCGACGCGGTGGTCACCCGCAGGCAGAACCGGTCGGTGAACAGGTCCCGGATCGGGACCGTGTCCTTGGTCGGCTCTTGCACCAGCGCCAGCATCGAGTTGCCGGTCGCGCGGCCCTGCGACCCGACCAGCGCCAGCTGACGGCGCAGCTCCCGGGCGGTCGAGGGGTCGCCGTAGGCCAGCAACGCCCCGATCTCGTCCAGGATCAGCAGGTCCAGCGGGGTCTCCCGCGACACGGTGATCTTGCGGCGTCCCTCGGCGGCGAACTCGCGCTGCCGGGCCTGCATCGCCTCGACGTAGTCGGCCACGAGGTCCGCGCACTCGCCGTTGTCGGCGGCGTAGCGGTGCGCGACCGGGGCGAGCTTGGCGAACTCCATCTGCTTGGGGTCGCACAGCCACAGCCGCACCAGCCCGTCGCGCAGCAGCGGCGCCATCGCCCGCAGCATGGACATCGGGATCGAGTTCTTGCCCGACCCGGTGGCACCGGCCCCGAACACGTGGCGGCCGAGGATGCCCTGGCGCCACTCGTTGCCGTACTCGTCCTCACCGACGTAGAGGTCGGTCAGGTCGACCGCGTCGGCGTCCCAGGGCATCTCGGGTGCGTCGATGACCTCGGTGAACGCTTCCGCGCGCTGGATGACCAGGCCGACGACGCCGGGCTTGACCCGCTCGACCCCGATCCGGTGGGCGCGTAGCGCGTCGGCGAGCAGTTCGGCGTTGGCCTCGAACTGGCGCACGTGCTGGCCCTTGGGCAGCGCCAGGTGCAGCACGTCCACGGTCGGCGAGTAGGCGCGCACCTTGGTGATGCGGGGGAAGTGCTCTTCGCCGGTCTTGCGGTGCGTCGTGTACAGGTCACACGCCCGCAGGGTGGCCTTCCAGCGCGGACCGAGGTAGGCGGTCCAGCGGCGGCGCACGGCCCGAAGCCGCGGGGCGGCCAGCCGGTCGAACGAGTCCGGGTGCGCCCGGTACCAGGTGCCCAGGGCGGCGGCGGTCCCGCCGACGATGCCCCCGGTCGCGGTCCAGCCCAGTTCCGACCCCGATGCCAGGATGCCGGCCGGAGTGGCGAGGAATCCCGGGTGCCGTGCCGTCCAGGCGACGGCCTTCATTTCGCGCCCCATCCGGCGCTTCGACGTGGTGCTCATGGTCTCGTGAGTCCCTTCCGGACAGGGCGAGACCGGCCCCGCAACCAAGCCGCTGTGACCGGGTTGCAGAGCCGGTCACAGCCACGAGGGTTGCTAGTTCTTGATCGTCGAGCGCGCGTCGTCCAGGGCGACGGTCAGCGTGCCCATCGACTTCGCCATCTTGTCGTGCATCGCCTTGAGGCCCTCACGGCGCACGGGGATGCCGCGCATCGAGCGGCGCAACTGCCGCAACGCCGTGTCCACCTCGTCGAGCACCCGGTCCACCTGATGCGACATGCTCAGATCCTCCAATCGCGGGAGACCAGCTCCGCCTCGTACTTCTTCGCCTGCGACCGCAGCCGGTCCAACTCGTCGAACGCCCGCTGCCGCATGCCCTTGAGTTCGTCTTTGGTGGCCATGGTGAATCCGCCCGGGGCCGCGTTGTCGTCCACCTTGTCGATCAGCTTGTCCAGCGAGTCGAACGCCTCCCCCACCATGTCCATGGCGGAGATGAACGTCCCGTACAACCGGCGGGCACGCTGGTTGATCGCCTGTACCTGCATGTCGAACCTTCCTGTTTCTGCGCTACGCCGCCCGGTGCGGCGTGGTCTGCGTGCGAGCCGCCAGTTCAGCGGCCGAGGTCAAGTCCGCGATCAGGAAGCGGACCGCGTTGCGCACCGCCACCCGCGTCTGGTAGTCGGGGTTGGCGTCGGCGAACCGGCGGTAGCTCTCCCGCGTGGCGCGGATGATGTCGTCGATCTCCTGCATCACAGTTCCTTCCGGATCACCTGTTGCGCGGTCGACAACCCCGCGCGGAACCCCGCCTGCCACTGCGGGTCGGCCGAGGTGTTCCCGGTGTCCCGTTCCCGGTCCAGCAACGCCACCAGGCGCCGGACCGTGGCCAGCCTGCGGCGGCTCACCGGGCCCGTCCCCGCACGATGAAGCCCAGCACCAGTGCCGCCACACCGAAGCCCGGCTGTGCCACCGTCAGCACGCCCGCCAGCATGAACCAGATCACGTAGAACAACGCCCGGTCGAAAACCGCTGCTTCACCCATTGATCACACCTCCCATTGAGCACCGCACACCCGGCAGGTGGCGATACGAGTCGGAGAAAGCCAGAAATCGGCAGAACACACGTGGTCACCCATCGCGCTTCGGCCCGTTCGGGTCGTAGGTCGACAGGCCGCCGACCAGCGCGGGCGGCGTCTCGTCCAGGTCCTGCCACCACTCACGGTCACGCATGAAAATCACCTCCACAAACGCACGTCAGCACGGCCATGGTGAAACCCAAAGACCCCCGGGAAAATGAGCCCGGGAATCAATGCGCGCCACCATGCAGCGCGTGTTTTCGGCATGGATCGGCCCACTCTGTATTTGTCAATGAACGAAGAAGTGCGCTGGCCCGACTCGAAACGGGCCGCCTACCGGCTAGGGCAGCGCGCCAGGGTGGTGTTAGCGGGACGAGGGGGAGGTTCCCGCGACCGGACACTCACCGGTCGGCAACCGGGCTACGCGGCGGAACTCAGCACGTCGCGCCCGGCGGGCTTGAGGCCATCGGCCTTGAACCACAGCCCCGACCCGGTGATCTGCCCCGTCTCCGGGTCACGCATCTCGTAGGTGTTCAGCACCGGGTTGATCAGCTCCACATAGGACCCCTCGGTGAACCCCTCCCCCGGGTCCGCCGACAGGTTCACCTTGATCTCCTCGCCCTTACCGGTCCGTCGCCCCTCGACCGGACGCGGCTTCGCGAACAGCATCACCACGAACTGGTTCTCACCGGCCCGGTTCGTCACCGTCTCGATCTGCCCCGTCTGCCGGTTCTCCCGCGTCTTCAGCGTCGGTTCCTCGGTGACCATCAGCCGGTACCCGCCGAAGTTGACCGCGATGTCCTTCATCTCCGCTGACCTCCTGCGTCTGTGCCGGACACTTGCCGTCCGGTGTTCCTGTGTTCCAGTAGAGCATAACACTCACACAGTGCGCTACCCTTCAGCGGACGAAAGGCGGAAAGAGCGATGTCGATCAACGAGGCCACCGGCGTCAGCCCAGCGCTTCAGGTCGCCGCTGACCTGCGGAAACGCATCACGCGTGGAGACCTGAAGGTCGGCGACAAACTCCCGGGCGCGCGTGCGTTGGCGGACGAGTACGGTGTCGCGCTGACCACCGTCGTCCGGGCAACCGAGGACCTGCGCCAAGAAGGCTTGATCGAGACGCGCCGGGGCACCGGCAGCTACGTGGCGAAGACACCGGCCGTCCTCCAGTGGGACAACGACCGCTACTTGCGCAAGGTGAGCCCCGGAGCGAACGCAACCGACCCGTTCGACCGGGTGGATGCCTCGATCTGGACCGAAGCCGCGGCCGACCACATTGCCCGCCGCCTCCAGATCGAACCCGGCGCCGACGTCAGCGTGGTCCGGTACGTGTGGCACATGAGCGGCCAGCCGGTGCAGGTCAGCACCCAGTGGGAACCGCTCACGCTCACCGGCGGAACCCCGATCGAGACGCCCATAGACGGCACGAAGGGCAATCCCAGCGTCGCGGAGCGGTTCGGTTCCATCGGTATCACCGTGACCACTCTGGAAGAGCGAACCCGCGCCCGGATGCCGGACTCCGACGAGAGCAAGGCGCTCAGCATCGGTGCCGGCATTCCCGTGGTCGAGATCGAGCGGACCCATTTCGCCGGGGACTTGCCCGTCGAGACGGCTGACATCATCGTGCGAGCGGATCGGATCGTGCTCACGTCCGTGCACAATTTGGAGCCCGAAGGCGGAACCGGCAAGTGAAGCTGATCAGCGTCGTCACCCCCGTCCACCCACCGAGCGTGAAGCACCTCGACGAGGCGTACCGTTCGTTGGAGGCCCAAGAACTCCCTCCCGGCTGGGCGTGGGAATGGCTGGTGCAGGCCGACGGCGAACAGGACCTGCTCGCCGGGAGGCTGCCCGACGATCCCCGCGTGCGTTCTGGACACAACCGCAAGGGCGGCCCCGGCGTCACGAGGTCCGTAGCCGTAGGGCGCGCTCAAGGTGAGCTGGTCAAGGCTTTGGACGCGGACGACCTCCTGTTGCCGGGCGCCCTCGCCCGCGATATCGCCGCGCTGGAAGACACCACGATCGGCTGGACCACCTGCAAGGCTCTCGATCTCATGCCGGACGGCTCCCGCGTCGGTTTCGACGGCGACCCGGCGGAAGGCGTGATCGCCCGTGGCGACGTGCTCCGGTACTGGAAGAGCCACGGCTACCGCTCATCCGTGCACGGCGCCACCCTGTGCATCCGCACCAAGCTCCTGCTCATGCTCGGCGGCTGGTCACCCCTACCCGCATCCGAAGACACCGGGCTAGTTCTCGCCGCGAACGCGGTAGCTAACGGGTATTTCATCGCGACCCCCGGTCTGCTGTACCGGAAGTGGGACGGACAGGTGACCCAGGCGCCAGCCCACACAGACCCGGACGAGTTCAACACCCGCATGCGCATCATCGGTGACCGCGCCGAAGCCTTGTTGAGCGTGTTCGGCCCAGGGCAGTAGCAACGCGGCATGAACTTCCGCGTGACTTCCGCTCACCTTGCCGGTTTCGAGCACAGCGACGACCGGACGTTCTCCGGCGGAAACTTCGTCGTGATGCTCGACGGTGCATCCGCGTTCCGGCCGGTTCCGGTACCCGCCGCTGTCTACGCCCAGCACCTCGGGGAGCACCTCAGCGCCTCGCTCGAAGCCGATCCGCGAGCGGACCTCACCAGCGTCTTGCGGTCAGGCATCCAAGCCGCGGCCATCGGACTGGATCTGACGCCCGGTCACTCCCCATCGAGCACCGTCACGATCCTTCGCGCACTCCCCGACCGGACCGACCTCCTGGTCCTCGGTGACAACCTGGTCGTGACGCCCGACGAGCAGATCACCGACAGCCGCATGGACCAGCTCGACCTAGCCCCACGCCACAAGTACCGGGAACGGCTGACCGCAGGCGAGGGCTACACCGAGACGCACCGGCAACTGCTGTGTGAGTTGCAAGACCAGCAGGCTGCTGCACGCAACCGAGAAGGCGGCTACTGGATCGCCGAGGCCACCCCCGAGGCAGCCGACCACGCGATCACCCGCACCTGGACCGTGAGTAGGCCAGCATGGTTCGTGCTCGCAACCGACGGCGCCTACGAGCCCATGCGGCACCTCGGATACGACGACTGGCCATCGATCGCGAGAAGCAACAGCGAAGACCTGCAAGCGATCCTGGAGCGTTGCCACGACTGGGAAGCCGACAGCGACCCTGACGCCAAGGCACTCCCCCGGGCCAAGCAGCACGACGACAAGTCCCTGACTGCGGTGCTCACGACGGCATGACTCCGGTCGCCAGTTCTGCCGCGTGACCGGTGTGTTCAGAGTTTCTTTTCTTGTTCAAGGCGGCCCCTCCGGGGCCGCACGGCCTCATGCCCCTTGCTCCGGCCGTGCTCGCGCGGGGCGTGCGGCTGGCGCCGGTCCCCGCGCGACGGCCGGAGCCGAGGCAGGCCGAAGCCCCGGAAGCCGCGGAACGAAGAAGAGATGTCCTCGCCGGACGGGCAGGTCTCCGGGATGGCCGGGAATGCACGTCGGCTGCGGTCCGTGTGTGGCCAACGGCATCCCGTCGACCTCCACGAGGGCTACCACACCCCGTCAAGGGACAGCCCCCATTTCGGCCGGCTGTTTGGCAGGCGGAGTCCCTTGACGGGGCGTGGTAGGGCTTCGCCAGGTCGACGGGATGCCGAAAGGCCCCACACTCAGCATTAAATCAGAACGGGGGCTCGTCACTCGGACGAGGTGGAAGTACATTCAAAAGGTCATCGACCACACTATCTATACCTATCGCATTTCGACGCGCAGCAGAATGAAGATTGCCGAGAATAATATGCATTCGGCCATCATTTCGCATAGGTGTAAAAGTGTCGATTACACCGCCGTCCCGACCACTCAAAACCACCAGCTCGTAGGGTGCTTGCCCGTCATCATCAACCGTTGCGATCATGGCGCTATACTTATCCAGATCCACAACGAACGCCGCCGGCCTATCAGTTGAACTCCAGCTCAATCGCCCCTCCTCAGTGCCGTAGCGGAGCCTGTCAATCAGGTCGTCCAGCTTTTGCTCGAATGACATAGTTCCCACATCCCCAAAATCAAGCAGAAGCTTCAAGCGGCTTCAAGTCGGTCTTTATTTGCGAGGCCAGGGTCGCCATGAGGGCCGCGACTTCAGAGGTCGAATCTCTTATTTTTTCAGTGCCCTTCAACAACTCTCCAGGTTTCGCCGCGACGATCCTTCTCTTCGCCGCAGCAATAAGCGTTGCAGTTTCTCCAATTTTAACTATAAGAGGATCATGCTGCGCATTGCCTTCAGACAAGAGGCCGAGCGCTTCAGCAGATAGTTTCCGCCACTCCCTCAATTGATTTAAGACCAGATCCTTATTGTCACCTAACGCAGCCTTTTCAAGCTGAGCTTCACATGCCTCGAAGCCTGCGACAAGCAATAGTATCTGATAAGTACTGGCTCGCACCGATGCCGACTCAACTGCATCTCGTGCCGTCTGCGCAATCGACGCTGCCCGCCGAACCTGCCAGATGGTCACCGCAAAGGCCACAAAGCTGACGAGATCGGCGATGTTAAGACTCCACAATTTCGACCGTTCTCCCGTCACCTAGGCACATCCTGTTTTCCTCGGCTAACCGTGCCTCCCATGATCTACAGCCGACTACTCGATGTCACGTTACGAGTCCCAGATGAGACCTTCGAAGCCATCCTCCGCAGTCTGGGCTGCGACTTCACGAAGCGCTCCCGCGATCCACAGAAACGACAGGCGCCGCGTCCAACATTCGTACAACATGGAGTCGGCAGAGCACGGCAGACGACCACGAACGCCGGAAGCTCGACCGCAGGTCAGAGCTGGCTTCGGGCGACCTGCCGCAGGTCCACGCAGGGGCAGACAAGATCAAGGGGTCGCAGGTTCAAATCCTGTCAGCCCGACCGGTAGCGGAAGCCCGCTGACCACGGACAAACGTCCAGGTCAGCGGGCTTTTTTACGCCTGTTTGTTGATCTTGATTCGACCGCCCATTGTGGTCTGGAGCAGATGTCCTGGATCGCGTCCGGGATACGGTGCCCCAGCCGGCGAGCCTGGGCGACATCAGGCAGGCCGTCGGCGATGAGCCAGGTCTTATGACTGTGCCGCAGCCCATGAAAGGTCAGCTCCGGCTTGACCGGCAGCACCCGGACCAGAGGACGGACGCGGTCGAGGTTGCCGTCCGCAGCGGGGCGCATCGCGCGGCGGGCGAAGTTCGAGCGGCGCAGCAGTTCACCTTCCGCGGTGATGAAGACGTGATCATGGGTATGGCTGGCCAGGTGCGCGCGCAGCAGCACAACCAGGAACGGGGGCAGCGAGATGGTGCGGGCGGACTCGGCGGTCTTGGGCGGGCCAAGTTCGAAGTGACCGTTGACCTCATGCAGCGCGCCGGTCTCGGGATCGATGGTCAGTGTTGCGGCGTCGAGATCGAGGTTGCAGCGGTGCAGACCGGCCAGTTCGCCCCAACGGGCACCGGTCCACGCGGCGGTGATCACCAGCACAGCCGCCCAGGGTCCCCCAGCGCGGCGGCCTGCAGACCGATCATGAGGACCTGCTCCGGGGTAGCCAGACCTGCTCCCGGCGCTTCTGATGCCGGCGCCGTCCACGGCGGCGGGGCTGGATCGGGTTGACCGCGATGAGACGTTCGTCCGCGGCGTCGGCGAGCATCATGGTCATGATCTTGACGATGGTGTTCACCGTGTTCTGGGCGTAACCCTGCGCCCGGAGCTTCTTGGCCCAGGTGTGCACCGTCAGCCCGGACACCGCGGACAAGCTGGTCGTGCCCCAGCGAGGCAGGATGTGGTTGCGGGTGAGACTGTCGTACTGGGCCAAGGTGGCCGGAGCGACGTCGATCGAGTCGAACCAGGTCGCCGACCACTCCCCCAACGCCAGCTTGCCGGCTTCAGGGTCCAGGAAGCTCCCCCGACGTTGATCGACCTTGATTTCGCCAGCTTTGTCCAGGGCGGCTTTCTTCGTGGGGAATCCTGGGATGGAGCCGATTGTGCCGTCGTCGCGATGGTACCGAACTCTCCAGCTATCACGCCCGCACTTCTCTACAAATGCCATTGTCGAAGCCTTGTCGTCATAGTGTTGGATTGACGAACACATGGACGCTCCATGGCCGTCAACATTCAACCCCATCGATGAAGAATCTTTGCGCACACCCAGATGTCTGCTAACGATTCCGCCGTGGCGAGCGAGCACTCATCGCGGCGATAGCGTCGAGATCAGTGCGCGAGAACCACAAATGCTTGCCCACATACCGGCACGGCACGGCACGCGCGGCGGCCTTGCGCCGCAGCCACGAGGGCCGGACCTGCAGCATTCCTGCGGCCTGGTCGGCCGTGAACAGCAACGTCTCCGGCGCCACCTCGCCCCCGCCCGCCACAGTGACACTCTCAGTTCCAGCGGCCGGAACCGAGACCCTCTCTGCATACACCTCCCGCCGGGGAGAGGGGCGGTTGAGGCTGGGTCGTTTCCGCACACTGTCGCGATCGTTCATCATGGGGGTCCTCCAACCAGAATGGAGGATCCGAAAGAGCCCGACCGCCAAGTCCGCTCGCGCCCTGACCGTGGCCATCATCGAGCGGTTCATGCGGTCGCTCCAGATCCCTTCAGCGAAAATGGAAGAGCCTTCAGGGACTCCTTGTCCCCTAACTCCGAAAAAGGGCGTCATGGAGACACTGCCAGGAGAAGGAAACTCTCTGCACCGATCAAGCCCGGTGGATTCGGCAGCGACGACAGGAAGCACGCCCCGAAGCAGCTTCCAACTAGGACGACCTGAACCGGCAACCACCGCCTCTGGCGTGGCCGGCATGTCGCGACGACCTGCAGCACGTACGACTGAACCCTACCTCGCTGGCATCCGCGGATTCACTTCACTTCACGAGCCTGATGATTCAGCTGCCCAACCTGCAGCAAATTCGATGCGGGCAATCTGGGAGCACCGAGACCCTGACCCCTTCGGAGACCCGACTGTGGTCAGAACCCTTTGCTCCCATCTGCTCTACCAGCGGCGCAACGGTCTACCCAACGTCCGCACAGGCACGCCGCTGACCTGCGGCAATACAATGCGGCTGGGAGCGGCATCGAGCCAGTGACCTCTTCGGTGTGAATTAAGCAAGGCCAAGCCACTCACCAGCGCTTTTATAAAAATCGCAGGTAGAATGGTTCCACTGGAGACCGTTGGGCGTCGTTTAATGTCACTGAAAGCGCCCAACGGCCCCCATTTTGCTCCCACTATTTGCTCCCACGCCCGGAGCCACCGGCAATATTCCCGCCCCTCACCCGAGACCGGTCGTCCATACCACGCTGCGAAATGGATGAGCAGGCAGCGCGACCATGATGTCCGCCGACCGTCGCCAAGGGGCTGTTTCAGTCGCCGACCAAGTTGTCGGGCGAGGGCGTCGTCGCCGCACCGCCCCCGGTGCCCAGCGCCGCAGAACGGCCGTTCTCGAGAGTGAGCGAGCAGAAGCCTGGACTCTGGACACGCCGGCAACCTGGCGGCGAGGTCGCGCGGATCAGCCCAGTGGAGCGAGGTAGCCGGTACCCAGCGCGGCGGCCATACCCGGCGGCGCCTGCACGACTCGCTCTCCGCTGGGCCGGACGCGGAGGCGTATGTCAACGGCTGCGCCGGACCATGGCGGTCTAATCGCCGTGTGGGGCCGTCCGCCGTGCTTCCGGAGTGGTCACTCCGGGTTCTGCTGCAGGTCGGCCACGAGCTGGACCCACGCCACGCGATAACGCTCGGCGCCGTCGACGCCGGCGGCTTGCCGCAAGGCGCGTTCCGCCTGCGCGGGCGAGGCACCCAGAACCCGGGCGGCAGCGACCCGGAACTCCGGCTCGCTGCCCACCTCAGGCAGCAGCGGATTGCCGTTGTCGTCCTTCTCGCGATCTCTCGTCACGCGGGCCGATTACCCGCGCGGTGGCACCGCACACCCTCGGGGCCGGGCACGAGCACTACTGGGCCGCCCGTCGGCGGCTCGTTACGGTTCCCCGCCGTGTCCGCGGCCGAGCGGTCTCCGGCGGCGACCAGCGGGGCCAGGCGCACGAAGTGAGGACGGTCGTTGTCCTTAGAGTTCCTAACAAAGTCGTGCGACGTGTCGCCAGCAGATGATGCAGGTGGCCAAGCCGAGGAAGGCTTCGTGGATGTCGTCGCGGCGCTCCCAGCGGATGCGCAGGCGTTTCATGCCGTGGTACCAGGCGATCGTGCGCTCCACGACCC
>NZ_JBWKKF010000015.1:0-216742 GCF_056431745.1 Amycolatopsis sp. NPDC045836
GGGGGGGGGGGGGGTGGGGGGCGGAAAGGCCTCTCACTTACGGTGCTCCCTCCCACCTCTCCTCCCCCCCCCCCCCCCCCCCCCCCTTCCCCCTTTTCTCCCCCCCCCCCCCCCCCCCCCCCCCCCCACCCGGTGCGCATCGGAAAAGGTCCGGAGTGGACGGTGGTCAGGCCGGTGAACCCGGGTGGACGTGCCATTCGGCGACCAGGTCACCGGCGAGCACGGCGGTCCACCGGGCCGGGCCGTCCAGGTCCGGGTGGCCGGGGCAGACGGAACGCCCGGTGATCGTGACGCGGTCCCCGGAAGCGGTCACCGAATCGAAGACGTTCCGGTATTCCGGGAAGGCCACGAAGAAGGCCGACCACGCCTCCAGGCAGGCCCGCTTCCCGGCGACGATGCTGCCGTCGGTGTCGACGAAGCGGTGGTCGTCGGTCATCAGGCGGCCCAGGCCGGTCAGGTCGTGGGCGTTGATCCGGGCGTTGAACTGCTCGGCAACGGTTTCCATACCCACACGGTAGCCGCTATTCGGCGGGATCCAGGCCGTCCCGGTCGGCCCACTCGAGCAGCGTGTCCAGCCGGTGCGCCACCTCGTCGATCTTCTCGTGCGGATCACCGATTTCCGCGAACCGCCGCGAAACCACGCCGATGGTGCATTCCCGCGGCTCCACCGAATCGACCTCCGCCCAGGTGATCGGGGTGGACACCACGGCTTCCGGCACCCCGCGCACCGAGTAGGCGCTGGCGATGGTGTGGTCCCGCGTGTTCTGGTTGTAGTCCACGAACACCCGGTCCGGCTCGCGGTCCTTGCGCCACCACGCGGTGGTCACGTCGTCCGGGGCACGCCGCTCGACCTCCTTGGCGAAGGCGAGCGCGGCCCGCCGGACCTCCTGGAACCCCCACTCCGGCTCGATCCGCACGTAGACGTGCAGGCCGTCGCCGCCGGAGGTCTTCGGCCAGCCGGTGATGCCGAGGTCGCCGAGCACCTCGTGCGCCACCCGGGCCACCCGCCGCACGCGGCCGAAGTCGCAGTCCGGCATCGGGTCGAGGTCGATGCGCCACTCGTCCGGGCGCTCGGTGTCGGCCCGCCGGGAGTTCCACGGGTGGAACTCCACAGTGGACATCTGCACCGCCCAGATCACGCTGGCCAGCTCGGTCACGCACAGCTCGTCGGCGTGCCTGCCGTACCGCGGGAAGTGCACCCGCACCGTCTCCAGCCACGGCGGCGCCCCGTTCGGCACGCGCTTCTGGTGCACCTTCTCGCCGCTGACCCCGGACGGGAACCGGTGGAGCATGCACGGCCGCTCCCGCAGCGCCCGCACGATGCCCGCACCCACGGACAGGTAGTAGTTGACCAGGTCCAGCTTGGTCTCACCCCGGGCGGGGAAGTACACCCGGTCCGGGTTCGACACCCGCACCGTGCGCGGGCCGACCTCGATCTCCACCGCGGCTGACTTGCTCATGGCCTCGAGGCTATCCCTTCCCCGCTCACCACGAAGGGTCGAACCGGACGCCCTTCTCGTAGAACTCGTCGTCCGACTCGGGCTCGGCCCGCTTCTCCGGCTCCCGCCACGACCCGGACCGGTCGCGCAGGACCCCGCCACCGGCCGCGGGCGCCGGACCCGGCGGCCCGGGCCCGGCCGCGGCCGGACCCGGGTGGAACTTCAGCCGCCACCGCAGCCGGTCGGTCAGGTAACCGGCGCTGCCCAGCGGGCTCAGCAACTCGGCGCTGCGCTGCGCGGACTCCCGCTGGGCCTGCGCGTACGTGCGCAGCACCAGGTTGGCCAGCTGGGCGGGCGGCAGCTTCGCGGCGTTCTCGGACAGGCTCAGCCGGGTCATCACCCCGTCGGTGTTGACCGTGACGCCGACCGTGCCGTCCGGTGACCCGGCGTCCACCGAGAGCGACTGCAGCGCCTTGACGATCGCCGCCCGGTCCGGCTTGGCCGGCTTCTCCGGCGGCTTCCGCTTCGCGCGCCGCGGTACGGGCTCGTCGTCGGCCATGCTCAGCCCACCTCCGCTGTCAGGTTAACGGCGCCGGGGTGCTGCCGGAGTCGTCCACCCGGCCACCCGGGGTGAGGTCCACGCCCGAGTCGCGCACCCGACCCTCGGTGTCCTTGTCCAGCCGCTCGGTCTCGAAGTCGTCCGGGTTGAACGCGCTGCCCGGGCTGACGTCGGGCGGCGGCGGGACCTGCGGCAGGTCGCCCGCCTCGATGCCGATCTGCTCGGCCAGGTCGTCCATCGCGTCGACCATGCCGTCACGCAGCTTGCCCGCGTTCTCCAGGAAGCTGGCGACCAGGTCGAACACGTTGTCCCCGGCGATGTCCGCCGCGTTGGCGATGCCCGCGCTGATCGCCGAGCCCGCCACGTTCCCGGCGATGATCGCACCCTTCGCGGTGGCGGAGAGCACCGCCGCGCCCGCGGCCGCCCCCGCCCCGGCGGTGGCCACGGTGAGCAGTCCGGCCACCGCGCCGGCGAAGGCCGCGCCGAGCACCTTGAGCGCGGCCGACTCGCTCTTGCGGGACTGGTCCTCCCGGTACTTCTCCGCCACGGCCTTGAAGGATTCGCCGAGCTTGGTCAGGTCGGAGCGGGCCGAGGCGATCGCCTCGCGCGCGGCCACCACGTCGGCCTCCAGCACGGTGATCTTCGTGCCGACCCGGTCGTAGGTGTGCGCCAGCCTGCTGATGTAGGACTTGACGTCGTTGGCCGCGTCTCCGCGCCAGTGCTCCAGCCGCTTCTCCGCCTGGTCCAGCTCGGACATCGAGCCGTCGATCAGCGCTTTCCAGATCTTGTCGTGCCCGTTGATCAGCGCCTGCAGCCCGGATTCGGATTCGCGGTCGATGTCGGCCGCGGAGAACTCGCGGTAGAAGTCCGCCACCTGCTTCCGCCAGTCCTCGACCTGCTCCTCCGGCAGCCAGAGCTCCGTCCACCGCAGGATTTCGATGGCGTCGAGCGCGTCGTTGGCGCCGTCGCGCAGATCCTCGCCGATGCCCTCGAGGTGGGTCTCGCGCTTGTCGTCGTAGTCGCCGCCCCAGGAGGTGGTCCCCACGTCGAGCGCGCCGAAGTAGTCGTCGTCCACGGCGCGCCTCAGCTCTCGTCCAGTTCGGCGGCGGCCCGCTGCAGCCGGGTGCGCGAATCGACGTCGGCCTGCTCGTAGAGTTCCGCGACCCGGGCCAGCGCGTGGCTCGAATCCAGCGTGCTCTGGTGCAGTTCGGCGAGCAGCTTCTCGATCTTCGCGCGGTGGTTCTCATACGCCCGCGCGACCTTCTGCAGGCCCAGTGAGCCGCCGAAGGCGTTCTCCACCGGGATCATGCCGGAGAGGTCGTACCAGTGCTCCTTGGGCGGGGCCACCGCCACGTCCTGCTGGTGCTCGCCGTCCCTGGCGTCGGCGGCGGCGTCGGCCGCGTTCGCCAGGTGAACGCTGGACGCGCGGAGGTCGTCCAGGTCCGTTTCGAATCCGATCATGGATTGCATACAAGCACTGTCGATGCAGGTCACCGCGCGGAATGGGGCGTCGAGTGGTGCAACTCACCGCCCGCTCAGGTGGTCGCGAACAAACCCAGCGTCGACCCGGGACGAATGCCATCGAAGGCACTGCGCCAAATGGCGTAGAACCCGGCCTCCTCTTTGGACCGCAGCTCCACGCCCTCGGCCCCGGCCACCTCCGGCGCGGCGTGCACCGCCCGCTCCAGCACGTCCTTGGCGCCCGAGCCGTCGCCGAACTGCTCCTTGCCGCGGCGCAGGATCTGCTCGGGCAACCACCCCTCGAAGGCGTCGCGCAGCAGCTGCTTGGGTTCCCGGCCGGGGCCGGTCATCTTGTGCTCCGGCGGGATCGACAACGCCTGCGCGATCACGTCCCGGTCCAGGAACGGCACCCGCGCCTCCATGCCGAAGGCCATCGTGGTGCGGTCGCAGCGCTGGAGGTTCAGGTGGTGCAGTTCGTTCACCGTGCGCACCAGTTCGGCCTGCAGCGCGTCGGGATCGGTGAACGGTTCGGCGTGGTAGTAGTCGTACCCGGCGAACAGCTCGTCGGCGCCTTCACCGGTGAGCACGGCGTGCACCCGCTTCGAGGCGTACTCGGCCAGCAGCAGGTTCGGCACCGCGCTGCGCACCAGCGACGGGTCGAAGTGCTCGATCGCGCGCACCGCCTCCGGCAGCGCCGCCACCGCGTCCTCGGCGGTCATCACGATCTCGTGGTGCTCGGTGCCGAGGTGCTCGGCGACCACCCTGGCCGCGGCCAGGTCGGAGCTGCCGGGAGCGCCGATGGCGAAGGTCGGCAGCGGCTGGTGGTGGCGCAGCGCGTACTCGGCGGCGACCGCGGCGACGATGGCCGAATCGAGGCCACCGGAGAGGAACACGCCGATGCCGACGTCGCTCATCATCCGGTTCTCCACCGCGGTCACGATCGTCTCGCGCACCGACTTCAGCAGGTCCTCGCTCCAGACCCCGGCTTCTCCGGCGCGACGGGCGGGCCGCAGCACGGCGGGCACGGCGTCGGCGAAGCGCACCAGGCCACCGGCCGGGCTCCAGCAGCACCCCGGCGGGAAGCTCTCCACCAGCGGGCGGTCGGCTTCGTCGAAGGCCCGCAGCTCGCTGGCGAACAAGGTGACCTCCGGGCGCCGCACCCAGTAGAGCGGCTTCACGCCCACCGCGTCGCGGGCGACGAGGAACTGCCCGTCGTCGGTCATGAACGCGAGCGCGAACATGCCGCGCAACCGGGCCAGCCCGGCCGGGCCGTCCACGATCAGCGCGTGCAGCGCGGCCTCGCTGTCGGAGCCGGTCTCGAACAGCTCGTGCCCGAGGTCCTCGCGGATGCGCCGGTGGTTGTAGATCTCGCCGTTGGCCACCAGGTACGTGGTACCACCGGGATCGCTCATCGGCTGGGCGCCGCCGTCGACGTCCATGATGGACAGCCGCTGGTGGCCGAGCCAGACCCGGCCGCGCCGGATCTCCCCGGTGTCGTCCGGGCCCCGGTGCTTGATCCGGGCGAGCATTTCCCGGCAGCGCCGGGTGTCCACTTCACCGACCGCAGCGACGATTCCGCACACGTGCTGTACCTCCCGTGGTCGGGAGACGAGTCTAATTGGCGACCGGTGAATTCGCCGGGCTCGGCCGCAGCGGGCGTGACGCGGCGTACAGGCTGCCCGCCAGCAGCGTCACCCCGGACAGCACCCCGCTGACGACCGGCGTCCAGGCCACGGCCGGGGTCAGCGCCATGACCAGCCCGGCGGCGCCGAGCGCGGTGAGCACGTAGGCGGGCCCCAGGATGCTCCGCTGCCGCCAGATCGTGGCGAACGGGATGAAGTGCACACCGACCACGAACGCCACCCAGGCGACCCCGGTCTGCGGCGGGGCGCCGAGCAGCCGCAGCACCGCCGAGCCGGCCACGAAGAGCACCAGTTCGCCGGTGACCACGATCCAGTACCGGACGCCGAAGAAGGTGGCGCCGCCCGGCTCGGGCCTCGGCGGCGCCGCGAGCCCGCGCCGGAGCGCCGGCACGGCCATGATCAGGAACGAGACCAGTGCGAGACCGGCGAGTACCCGCAGGATCAGGGCGACCGTAGGATTGAGCGGTTCGCCGGCGTTCACCACGACGAACACGGTGCCGAACACGGCACCGATGAGGGCCCCCAGAATTGGCATGGCGCGACAGTACTCAACCGGGGGAGCGCGGGGGCGGGTTAGGGTGAACGCCCAGTGACGCCTTTCGAATGCAAAGGCGAAGGGAGACAGCGATGGCAGGGAGTCCGAAGTTCGGGCGGATCGACCCCCTCTGCTGGGTCGTTGTCGTTCCGATGGTGGTCGTTTCGGTCGTTTTGATCGTCTTTGTCGGGCTCCGTGACGTCGGCATCTACCTCGCCGTGCTCGCGGTGTTGCTGCTCGTGTTCGACTCGTGGGCCAACCGGCCCAAACCCGAGGCGGGCGAAGCGGAGCGGGAGCGCCCGCCGTCACGGCCGGCGCAGCCGCAGCGCGACCGGCCGGCGCAGCCGCAGCGCCAGCAGCCCCGCTCGCCGCAGCAGCGGCAGCCGCAGCGCCGCCCCCAGGAGCAGCGCCGCCCCCGGCAACGCCGCTGAACGGGGTGGTTCCACCCTGTGTAGTTCTCGTGCCTCGTGGTGCAATGAAGCCGACCATGGTCGAGTTCGTCGGCGAGGATGGCGGCATGGCGAGAGTGCGTGACAGGGAAGACGCCCGGCGGCTGGCCGAGAGCGCCGAGAACGCTGAGGAGAACCGCGGGCCGTCGCGGATTCCGCGGGCGGCCGAGGTGGCTCCGCCGACCGGCGCGGGTTCGGCCGGTGTGGTGGCCGGCCCCACCGCGGACGTGATCGAACTCGACTACGACGAGATCCTCGCCGCGGAGGCCGAGTTGGCCCGTCGCCACGAGGAACTGTCCCGGTACCTGGCGCAGGCCGCTCAGCTCGGTGCCACGCTGCGGGACGGCTCGAGCCCGGTGACCCGCCCCATGCGCACCGCGTTCGGCTTGCGCGGCGGCGACTCCGCCGGTGGGCTGCAGGCCGCGTTGCGCGGTTACCTCACCGAACTGACCGCGCTCCGCGAGACCATCGGGCGGGTGCGGGCCGCGCACGAGCAGCACGACCAGGCCGCCGCGACCACCCTCCGGCCGGAGTGAGCATGGAGTACAACGAGCACCGCAAGAAGCGCTACCGCTCCGAAGGCCGGGAGAAGACCCCCGGTCAGCGGAAGCGCGAGCGCAAGGTGATCAGGCAGCGCAAACGGAACTGGCGTGACGACGGGGAGTTCGCGCCGATCAACTGGCAGGTCTACGAACACCGCCAGCTGTGGGAGATGATCAAGACGGCGGAGCCGGGCGCGCTGGGCGAGACCGCGCACAACTGGGGGCAGGTGGCGAAGAACGTCGACCAGGCCACCGAGGACATCCGCCGCACGGTGCAGAAGCTGATGTACTCCTGGCGCGGGCCGTCGGCGGCGCGGGCGGCGGAATCGGTGTCCGCGCTGACCACCTGGGCGGCGCGGGTGAGCGGGCACGCGCACCGGGTCGGCGGCGGGCTGGACGCCTACACCTCGGCCATCGTCGAGGCCCAGCACAAGATGCCGGAGCCGGTGCACTACCACGCCGAGCGCTGGTTCCGGCAGGGCTACGACGTCAAGGCGCTGGACGGGCCCGCCGGGCTGTACCTGATGGACCAGCTGCTCGACGACCACCTGCCGACGAAGAAGGAAGCCACCGAGGCCAAGGCCGAGGCGGTGCGGGTGATGCAGCAGTACGAGTCGGCCAGCAAGGGTGTCCACAGTGGACTACCGCAGCCGTTCGACGCGGCACCCGCGGTGGCCCACCAGGACGCCGGTGCGCCGCCGCCGGTGGTCACCGTGCCGGCGGAGGAACCGCCCGGGCTGACCCCGGTGGCGCCGAGCCCGCCGACGGCGCCGCCCGCGCCGGGAAACGGGGCCGTGGACGACAGCACGCACGCCGCGGGCCTGGTGCCCGGCGGCAGCACCGGCGTGCCGGGAACCGGGGTACCGGGCCCCGGCCCCGGCCCCGGAATCGGCACCGGAATCGGGGGACCGGCGGCCGGAATCCCCGCCGGGCCCGGTGGGGCCGGTAACGGCGGGGTGATCGGCGGAGTGCCTTCCGGCGGGGTGCGCGGCGGGCCCGCGGGCCCGGCCGGTGGTGCCGGTGGCATCCGGGGCGGCGGCGCCGGTGCGGGATCGGCCTTCTACCCGCCGCTCGGCCAGGGCGCCGGTCGCGAGGAGGACCGGGAGCACCGCGTGCGCTGGGCCGACGGCCTGGACCTGCTGGACGACCTGCCGCCCGCCTATCCGTCCGTGCTCGGCGAATGAGCGGGCACCGGGTCGATCCGGCCGAACTGGCGGCGGCGGCCGCCCGGCTGGACGCGGCCGCCGACGACACCCGCGAGGCCGCCGCCGCGCTGGGCACCGGAGCGGGCGGGGAACTGGGCCCGGCGGGCCTCACCGAGGTGGTCGACGAGCTGATCGGGGCTTGGGCGGGCAGAATCGACGGTGTGCACACCCAGCTGAGCCAGGCCGCGCGGGACCTCCGCCGCGCCGCCGGTGCCTACACCGGGGGCGAGGCCGAAGCCGTCCGGGGACTGTCCGATGCCGACTGAGTACCGCGGCCTCGACTTCGATCCCGCACCCGGCTCCCCGGACGCGGTGATGGCCTCGGCCGAGCGCTGCGCCCGCGCCGCGGCCCTGCTGCCCGAGCCACCGGCCGGACCGGCGGGGTGGCGCGGTTCCGGCGCGGCCGGGTTCGGCGAGCGGCTGGCGGCGGCACCGGGGGAACTGGCCGCGGCGGGCCGGGCGCTGCGGGCGGCGGCGACCATCCTCGACGAGTGGGCGGGCACCCTGCTGGCCAACCGGCGCCGCGCCGAGCAGCTGGACCAGCGGGCCCTGCGGCTCAAGCGCGCCCTGCTCACCGCCTCCGACGACCTGGACACCGCCACGGTGACCGCCCAGTTCAGCACCGCGCCGGGGGTGGAGGCCCAGCGCCGCGCCGCGGTGGCGCGGCACGAGCAGCTGACCCAAGAGCTGGAACGCGTCCTGGAAACCGCGCGCCTGCTCGAACGCGACCACCTCGCCGAGGCCGGGCGCGTGCGCACCCGGCTGCGCACCCTCGACGGTGAGGGCGCCGAGGCGGCGGCCAGGGTGCCCGGCCGCGCCGAGTTGTTCGGCGGGCTGGGCCAGGCGCTGACCGGCCAGTCCGCCTTCGCCGCGGGGCTGGCCGCCGCGGTGCTGCGCCCGGCCGCGACGCGGGCGGAGCCGGAGTTCGCGGCGGGGGCCTTCGCCGCGGCCCTGGCGCGATGAAGCTGGGCTCGGTCCCCGGGATCACTTCGGTCTCCCTGCGCTCGCCGGAACAGACGACCGCCGAACTGCGGAAGCTGCTGGCCGTCCTCCGGGAGAACGACCCGACCCTGGAGGCGGCCGCGATCCAAGCCGCCGAACTGGCCCACGAGCACGCCGCGGAACTCCTCGCGCTGGTCGAGCACCCCGCCGCCGATCCGGGCATCCTGGTCGGCGGCACGGTGCCGATGGACCGGGCGGTGACCGCGGAGCACGCCGCCGAACTGCGGTACCACCTGGCCGACGCGGGCGGGCCCGGTATCCGCGAGGTGACCCAGGCCGAGACGCGGCGCGGTTATCCGGTGGTGATCACCGAGCGCATCCTGCTCACCGGCGCGCAACTGCAGGCCGTGGTGCTCGACCGGGCGGGCGCGCGGGCGGCGGTGTTCACCCTGCACTCGCCGTCCGGCCGCGGCTGGCTCGACCTCGCCGCGGTCGCCGGGCGGTTCGTCAGCGGGGTCGACTTCACCCCGCGCGCACCCGTTCCCTGAACTCCCGCGGCGTCTGCCCGACCAGTTTCCGGAACGCCCGGGAGAAGTGCGTGGCGTTGGTGAACCCGCAGTCACGGGAGATCTCGGCGATGCCGCGGGCGGCCTTCGCCGGATCGGTGAGCAGCGCCTTGGCCTTCTCGATGCGCAGCACCCGGATGCGTTCGGAGATCCCGTGCCCGTCGTCGAACAGCTGGTAGAGCCGCCGCCGCGAGATGAACAACGCGTCGGCGATCCGCTCCGCGCTCAGCGCCGGATCGGCCAGGTGGGCCCGCATGTACGCGATCGCCTCGCGCCGCCGCGCCGCCGCCGCGTCGGACCGGTCCAGTTCGCTGCGCAACGCACTGCGCAGCACCAGTTCGGCCAGGCCGAGCAGGTGGTGGGCCAGGCCGTGCGGGTCCAGCGCGTGCCCCGCCGCGAGCAGCTGCGCCACCGCGCCGGAGAACACCGACCGCAACGCCGGGGCCACCTCCACCGGCTGGAACATCAGCGGCCGCAGTTCGGCGAAACCGATGGTCAGCCGGGCCTCCGGCACGGTCAGCAGCACCACCCCGCCCGGCTGGGTCCGCAGCGAGCAGTCCCCGAAGCTGAACGCGGCGGCCTGCGGCACCGGGCAGCCCAGCAGCAGCTGGATGCGGTCCGGGGTGGCCGGTGCCCCGGTGAGCGCGGCCTTCACCGCGTCGGCGCCCGAGGCCCGCACGATGAGCAGTCCGCCGGCTACTTCTGGTCGCATGCTGGGTGATCACCGCGTTCCGTGCCGCTATTCTGCCTACGGTAAACGAGAGAGGACCAGGCATGGCGCGGCGCACGTCGACCACCAGTGGCGTGGTGCTCTCCCACCTGGAGTTCGACCTGCTCTGGGAGGACCTCGCCGACGGCGAACCGCCCTACCCGCTCGAGGTGCCCTCCCACGGCGCCACCCTGCCCGAGCGCGAGGTGCTGGGCACCGAGGTCTTCGCCGGGCTCGAAGCGGCCGGGCTGGCCCGCGGTGACGAGCTGGACGCCGACCTGGTGCGCATGTTCGAGGTGCTCGACCGGCCGCTGGCCTCGGTGGACGCGCTGGTCTTCGGCGCGCGCCCGCTGCGGGTGCTGGCCGCGGGGGACGGGGAGCGGGGGGTGCTGGCCGTGCTCGACGACCGCGAGGTGGCGCTGGAGCCGCTGCCGGTGACCCGGCTGACCACGGCGATCGCGAACGTGATCGGGGAGCTGCCCGCGGGCCCCGGCGAGCCGGTCCGGGTGCCGCGTGCGGCGTTCTCCGCCGCGATGGACGCCTACGCCCGCAACGGTTACGACGGGTTCGAACGGGCGCTGGCCGAAGCCGGGGTCACCGGCCGCGCGGTCCGGGCGTTCGCCACCGTCGCCGGGGCCGGCCGCACGGCCGCCGGGCAGGTGGCGGCGAACGGCCGCGGCGGCCGGTCGCCGATCCTGAGCTGGTACGACACCGAAGCCGGGCGTTACGCGGTGACCGTGGAGGCGGTCAACGGCGAGCAGCTGGCCACGCTGACCCCGGCGGACGGCCAGTGGCTGACGCGGCGGCTGAACGGCTTGCTCGACGCCGTTCACCGCTGACCCGCCGTTGCCACCAGCTCGAAGAACCAGCGCTGGTGCACGTCCCAGCCGCGGGCCGACGGGCCGGTCAGGGTGAGCAGCAGCATCCGGCTGGTCCCGGGGTCGACCAGGAAGCCCTGCAACTGCAGGCTCAGGCGCTCACCGGTGCGGCCCTGCTCGACGCCGGGCACGCGCTGGGTGAGCACGGCCGGCCCGAGCGCGGTCTCCAGCGCCCTGGTCTCCCGCACCCCGGGCCCGCCGACGTCTTCGATCGAATCCCGCAGCGCTTCGGCGCCGGTGGCGTCCCAGCCGTCCGGCACCGCCATCGCCACCAGGGTGAGCAGGGCCGGGTCGGCGTGCTCGGGGGTCACCACGGCCAGCTCGAACGCCCCGCCGCCGACCGCCGTTTCCACCACTTCGCAGGCCATCGGCTCCAGCACGCCCACCGGGTCGCGGCGCAGCCCGGCGAGCACCCCGGTGAGTTCGCGAATGGCTCGTTCGGCGTCGGTGAGCTGGATCCGGCGTGTTCCGGCGGGGAAGGCCAGGCGCATCACTTGGCGATCTCCTTGCCGAGGTTGGTGACGACCCGTTCCACGCGGTCGGCGGACGGATCGGCGGCGAAGGTCAGGCCCTCGCGGAACAAGGCGGCTTCCGGCGGCAGTTTCCCACCCCGGTCACCGAGTTTTTCGTAGCTTTCGTAGCCGTCGAACGGGGTGCGCAGGCCCGCCGCGATCGCCTCCCGGCCGGCCTGCGCCCTGGCCAGTTCCCGGAGTTCGCCGTGCTTGAGCTCCCCGGCGCGCTCGCCCGCCAGTTCGCGGCCCCTGGCCAGTTCGTCCCGGCTGGCCTTGTGCGCCAGCGCTTCCCGCAGCGAGGGCGTGCCCCGCCGGTGCCGTCGCACGGCTTTGACGTCGTTGGCCACCTTGACGAAGCTGTTCTCGCCGAAGCCCTTCTTCGCGCCGTTGAGCGCACCACCTCGGCGGAGCCCTCGGACCGCCGAGGTGGCCGTGCGGACCGGGACCACGCCGAGCGCGAGCGTGCCCCAGCTGGGTGCGTTCGCCGAGCCCGCGGCCTTCTGCCCGAGCCCGGCCAGCGTGTTCACCCCGGCGGCACCCGCCGCGAGCGTGCCCGCCCCGGCGGCCAGCGGCTGCCCGCCGGGCACCACGGCCGCCACCGCGGCGACCGTGCCGCTCCACTTGGCGACCTCACCGGAGGCCACCGAGATCCCGTCGAGCAACTGCACGCCGAAGCCGTCGTTCTCCGGTTCGAAGGCCCCGTCCGGGCCGCTGCGGATCGCCGACGCGGCGGCGTTCGCCTCACGCAGGTGCTTGGCCTGCAAGCGGTGCGCCTGGTCGAGGATCGCCCGGAGCCGGGCTTCCTGCTCGTCGTCGAGCTCGCCGCCGGACGCGCGCATGACCGCCTTCGCGCGGTTCTCCAGTTCCCGGGCCTTGTTCTGGTTCGCCACCAGCTGGCCGAGCCAGGTGTCGAGCGCGTTGCCGACCGCCTGCACGGCGGTCATCCCGGTGCCCAGCGCCCTGGGCAGGTCGTCGCCGTGGTCGCTGAACTCTTCGGCCGCGTCGCCGCCCCATTCGCTGTCGTCGGTGATTTCGACGGCGTCGAGCAGCCGTTTCGAGCATTCGGTGAGCTGGTTGTGCGCACCGGCCATGGCTTCCAGCACCGCGGCCACGGCGAACCGGTCGCCGGGGGCGGGGTCGAAGCCGAGCGTTTCGCAGGTCATGGCGTGACCACCGGGCCGAACTGCTGCCGGAACGCCTGCGCGCTTTCGCTTTCGTGGGTCTCGTAGCCGTCGACCGCGTCGGCCACGTTGCCCGCGATCGTGTCGATCTTCCCGGTCATTTCGGCGAGCCCGTCCCGCCACTGCTGGGCCACCTCGGTGACCGCGGCGTTCAGCTCCCCGGGGCCGAGGTCCCCGCCCGCATCGTCCAAAGCGGACGCGGCGGTGGCGATCGCGTCGGCGACCGCCCGCAGTTCGCCCACCCGGGCGGCCAGGCTGGTGGTGTCCACCGTGTACCCGTCAGGCATGGTCCAGCTCCTCCAAGCCGAGTCCGGTCAGGTGGGCCACGCCGTCGATCAGCGCGGCGGCCGTGGCGGTGGCGGCCAGCCGCCGGATCAACGCGGCCAGGTCACCGGGGGACCGCGTCATCGCCGCGTGGCCGAGCACCAGCCCGGCCAGCCTGCCGCCGTGGTCGACGGTCACCTCGGCGCCACCACCGGCGGCCGACCGCCGGATCGCCGCGAGCGCGGCGGTTTTCGACTCCATCAGACCCTCCAGGTCTCCGGGGTGGTTTCCTCGGCCAGTCCGGCCAGTTCGGCGCCGCCGCCGAGCCCGAGCGCGGTCAGCTCCGCCTCGTCCAGCCCGAACTCGTGCCGCACGCGCTGGTCGGCGGTGGCGGTGGCGGCGCCGGTCAGCCGCAGCAGCGCCTCGGCGAGCCGTTCGCCGCCGAGCCGCATCGACCGCTGGTCCAGCTCGAGCGCGACCAGTGCGCCGCCGGGCCCGACCTCGACGGTGATGCCGTTGTCCGCGTCCCGCGCGGTCCCGGTGATCACGGGTGCACCCCGCCGTAGAAGGTGGCGGAACTGAGCTGGTGCGTGTTGCGGCGCACCTGGTCACCGGAATTGCCTTCGATCAGCGTGACTTCATCGCCGTCGACCTTCTCCACGATGCCGATGTGCGTGCTGGTCGACGGGCTCGACGGCCCGGTGCCGAACAGCAGCACGTCACCCGGGCGCGCCCGGTCCAGGTGTTCGCGGCCGTAGGCCTTGCCGTGTTCCTGGCCCCAGCGGTAGACGTCGCCGGTGAACGGCAGCACCGGGATCTTCACCCCGGCCCTGCGCCACATCGCGGTGGCGAAGGAGGAGCACCACGCGGCGGCCGGGCCGTAGGGGTTGCGGTTGCTGCCCGGCGGGTTCTCCCGCGTGCCGATCTCCCCGCGGGCGGCGGAAACGATCGTGTGTGCCTTGCCGTCGCCGTCGCCGTCGTCGCCGTTGCCGCCGCCGTCGCCGCCCCGGCCGGCCGGTTCGGTCCGGTCGTGGACGCCGTCGTGCTCGATCTCCCTTTCCAGGGCACGCAGCTTTTTCGCGGCCTCCTCCAGGTCCCGGTGCACGCGGCGGAGGTTGGTGGCGGATTCCTCGGTGTAGTGCGGAACCAGGTCCGCCACCGCGGCCACCGCCTTCTGCAGCGCGGCCGGGGCACCGGCCCCGCTGACCGCGAACCCGGCGTCGAGCACCCGCGTGGCCCTGGTGAGGTACTCGTCGATCAGCCGTTGCGCGGCGGTGTGCCCGCCGGACAACGCGGCGCTCACCTCGGAGACCACCCGCTCGGCCTGCCTGCCCGCGGCACCGGTCACCGCCAGCCGGCGGCTCAGGCGGCGGCTCTGGCGTTCGAAGCCCCGTTCGCCTTCGCCCTTCCAGTGGCTGAGCACGTTCTCGGCCGCCTTGGTGTGCGCGTCCCGGTGCTCGTCGAGCGTGGTGGCGGTCTGGTGCAGGGAGAACTGCACGCGTACGGCGTCTTCGGCTTTGCCGGCCAGCTTGTTGCGGTGGGCGAACAACTCGGGGGCGAGTTGCTTCGCCAGTTGCCTGGTGTCCACTAGGGAGCCTTCCTGCCGAGCCGGCGGGCGGTGTCGTCCTCGGTGTCGCGGTAGGCCCTCGCCGCCCTGGCCGTGCGGTCGGCGAGCGCGTCCGCCCCGGCCGAGAGGCCGCGGACCTGGCGGTGCAGGGCGGCGGAGAAGCCGTCGAGCGCGGCGGTGAACCCGGACTCCCTGCCGATGCGCCCGAAGCCGTCCCCGGCGGGGTGTTCCTTGCCGGTGGTGGCGAGTTCGTCGGACAACCGCCTGGTGCGCCTGACGTAACCGGCGACCAGTTCGGGGTCGACGGTGTAGCCGTTGCCGCCGCCGGACGAGCCGCCCTGCGGTCGCTCGCGGGTGGCCCGGCGGGCGTGGTCGAGGTACTTCCGGTAGGCGCCGTTGGTGTAGGCCGACCAGGGGGTGAACGACCGGCCGTCACCGGAGATCCGGTTCGCCGCCCTGGCGTTGACCGCGGGGTCGAACAGCTCGGCGTTCGACTCCAGCCCGAACTGCCTGCGCCGTTCCGGGCCCAGTGCGCCGAGCATGTTGATCTGCCAGAGCCCGTAGGAGTTGTCGGGCGGGGTGTCGTTGTGCGCGCGGGGATCCCCACCGGACTCGGCCAGCGCGACGGCTACCGCCGTGGTCAACCCCTCGCCGCTGAACCCGGCTTCCCGCGCGTGCCGGGCGATCTGCTCGGCGCTCAGCTCGCTCATGCCGTCGATCGTGCGGCTCGGTGCCGGTGGCGGGGTAGCTGCGCTGCACAACCGGTCGGCCGGGCTGCACACCGGGTACAGCCGGATAACGAGCCGGCGGCGAGCCGCGACTCCTTCCGGGGAGGGTCTTCATGCCGGCCAGCCTGCTGCCCGGCTTCCTGGTCGGCCGCCGAGGAACCGGCGCGCCTGGAGAAGCCGGAGTGAGTCAGCTCGCCAGCCAGGACTCCGGGGCGGCCAGGATGCCCCGGACGACCGAGGCCGCCGCGCCCCGGACGGCGGCGCCGGTGCCGAGGGCGGACCGCAGCAGGCTGACCGGGGACCACGCCGAGCTGGCCACCCGCTGCGTCAGTTCGGCCAGCAGCGGTTCCCGCAGCCACGGCTCCAGCCGGGCGTAGGTGCCGCCGAGCACCACGGCGGGCACGTCCACCAGGTTGACCACGGTGGACAGGCCAAGGCCCAGCCAGCGCGCGGCCTCCCGCACCGCCGCCGAAGCGGTGGGGTCGTCCGCTTCGAGCCGGGCGACCAGTTCGTCCACCGAACCGGCGCCGGAGAGCCGCAGGATCTCCTCCTGCCCGGCCATCCGCTCCAGGCAGCCGCGTGCCCCGCAGGAACACCGCGGGCCCTGCGGGTCCACCGGCAGGTGCCCGATCTCCCCGCCCAGCCCGCGCACCCCCTCGAACAGCGACCGCCCGAGCACCAGGCCCGCGCCGATGCCGATCTCCCCGGAGACGTGCACGAAGTCGGGCAGCCCCGAACCGTGCCACAGCTCGGCCAGCGCGGCGAAGTTCGCCTCGTTGCCAACGGAGAAGGTGCCGCCGAGTTCCGCGGCCAGGTCGACGTCGCGCCAGCCGAGGTTGGGGGCCAGCCGCACCACCCCGGTCGACGACTCGACCAGGCCCGGCACGGCGACGCAGACCCCGCCCACCGGCACCCCCAGCGCACCGGCCTCCTGCAACGCCGAGCGCAGGAACCCGGCGGCCCGGCCGAACACCTCCGGCGTGCGGTTGTCGGCGAAGCGGACCTCCTGCGCCCGCACCTCACCGGTCAGGCCGACCAGGCAGTAGGCGAGGTAGTCCACGCCGACCTCCACGCCGAGCCCGTGCGGGCCGGTGGGGGACAGCGACACCGCGGTGCCGCGCCTGCCCGGCCCGTTCCGGCGCTCCGGCTCGCCCTCGGCGACCAGGTCGGCGGCCAGCAGCCGGTCGACCACGCTGGACACGGTCGCCTTGGTCAGCCCGGTGGCCGCGGCCAGCCCGGCGCGGGAGGCCCCGGGGCCGTCGGCGATCGCCCGCAGCACCAGGGCGGAGTTGTGCTGGCGCACGGTGTGCTGTCCGGCGGGCCCGATCATCGGGCGATTGTATTCGTTCGATGCCTGAACGAAAGCCTTGACCCGCCGACGTGCCGCAGATAAGTTCAGGCATCAAACTTATTGATGGAGGCGTGATGACGCAGGCACCGACGCGCGAGGACAAGTTCAGCTTCGGGCTGTGGACCGTGGGCTGGGAGGCCAACGACATGTTCGGCCCGGCCAGCCGGGCACCGCTGGACGCGGTGGACGCCGTGCACCGCCTGTCCGAGCTGGGGGCCTGGGGCATCACCTTCCACGACGACAACCTGTTCCCGTTCGGCTCCGCCGACGACGAGCGCGATCGGCGGATCAAGCGGTTCCAGGCGGCGCTGGCCGAAACCGGGCTGGTGGTGCCGATGGTCACCACGGACCTGTTCAGCCACCCGGTGTTCAAGGACGGCGCGCTGACCAGCAACGACCGCGCGGTCCGCCGGTTCGCGCTGCGCAAGGTCATGCGCAACATGGAACTGGCCGCCGAACTGGGTGCGTCCACCTTCGTGCTCTGGGGCGGCCGCGAAGGCTCGGAGACCGACGCGGCGAAGGACGTCAAGGCGGCGATGGACCGCTACCGCGAGGGCATCGACTTCCTCGCGCAGTACGTGCTCGACCAGGGCCTCGGCCTGCGCCTGGCGCTCGAACCGAAGCCGAACGAGCCGCGCGGTGACATCCTGCTGCCCACCGTCGGCCACGCGCTGGCGTTCATCTCCACCCTGCAGAACCACGAGATCGTCGGGGTCAACCCGGAGGTCGGCCACGAGCAGATGGCCGGGCTCAACGTGGTGCACGGCATCGGGCAGGCGCTGTGGCAGGGCAAGCTGTTCCACATCGACCTCAACGGCCAGCGCGGGCCCCGCTTCGACCAGGACCTGGTGTTCGGCCACGGCGACGTGCTGTCCTCGTTCTTCCTGGTCGACCTGCTGGAGAACGGCGGCTACGACGGCCCGCGGCACTTCGACTACAAGCCGCTGCGCACCGAGAACACCGAGGGCGTGTGGGCCAGCGCGGAAGCGAACATGCGCAGCTACCTGATCTTCGCCGAGCGGTCCCGCGCCTTCCGCGCCGACCCCGAGGTGCAGGAGGCGCTGGCCGCGTCGCTGGTGCCGGAACTGGCCGTGCCGACGCTGAACGAGGGCGAGACCGCCGCCGGGCTGCTCGCCGACCGGTCCGCCTACGAGGACTTCGACCCGGACAAGGCCGCCGAGCGCAACTACGGCTTCGTCCGGCTCTCCCAGCTCGCGCTGGACCACCTGACCGGCGCGCGCTGAAAGATCACCTAGATTGGGGGAGTGCTTTCCCCTGAGGAACTCGCTGCCCGTACCGATCGAGCCGCCCGCGCCGCCGCCGAGGCGGCGCGGGAACTCGGGCTCACCGTGACCGGACCCAGGGTCATCTACGACGTGTTCTCCGTCGTGGTGGTCCTGGACCCGGCGCCGGTGATCGCCAGGGTGCCCACCGTGCTGCCGGGCACGGCCACCCCGCAACAGCAGGGGCGCTTCCAGCGCAACGAGATCGCCGTGACCCGGTGGCTGGCCGGACGCGGGGAGCCGACCGTGGTGCCGAGCCCGCTGCTGCCCGCGGAGCCGGTGCGGCGAGACGGGTTCGGCATCACCTTCTGGGAACTGATCGACGGTGTGGCCGAACCCGCACTGGACACCGCGCCGCGGCTCGCGCTCACCGCCCGGCTGCATTCGCTGCTGCGCGAGTACCCCGGCGAACTGGGGTTCCTGGAGCCGATGGACGGGTTCGTGGACGACGCGCTGGCGCGGCTGGCGGACCGCCCCGACCTGATCGAGCCCGGCGACCTCGACCGCGCCCGCCGGGAATGGGCGATCCTCGAGCCGGTCGTCTCCTCCGAAGCCGCCTTCCGCACCGAATTCCCCGACGCCGGCCTGCAACCCGTGCACGGGGACGCGCCGTACTACAACCTGATCGAAACACCCGGCCGCGTGTACTTCTCCGACTTCGAGCACGTCACCCGCGGGCCGGTGGAATGGGATCTCGCCGGGGTCGGCGACGAGAACATCGACGCCTACAACGCCGAAGCCGCCCGGTTCGGCCTGCGGCCGGTGGACCCGCGGCTGCTGCGGGTCATGGAAGCCCTGCGCAACCTGCAGGCCGTCGGCTGCCTGGCGATGGTCCCGGAACTCCCGCTGCTGGCCGACGGCCTGAAGCCGGTGCTCGAGCACTGGCGCACCACCGAACTCGCGGGCGGGCTCAGCGGCGGAAAATGAGTATCGCCACCCCGGCGACCGCTGCCAGGGTGTGGCCATGGCCGATCGGGTGCTGCTCAACTTCTTCTACGCCCATCCCGTCGGGCACGCGGTGGAAGCGCTGTACTACGCCAACGGGCACCACGCCGCGCGGCCCGGCCGGGAGATCTCCGTGGCGCTCAACGCGGCCACCGCGGTGGAGCTGGCCGGCTTCTGCCCGTTCGTCTCCGGCAGGTACGCGGTGGACCACTCCTTCGCAGAGCCCTGCCCCGATTCGGCGAGCAGGCTGGCGGCGCTGCCCCGCGAATGGGACCTGGTGATCGAGGACTCCCGGCGGTACCAGGACTTCCAGCTGGAGATGTTCCCCGGTATGCGCGACTACTACGCCGCGGCCGACCGGTACTTCGTCGCCGGGGAGAAGCGCACCTTCGCCGGGGACCCCCGGGTCGGTTACCTGCCGCGGCAGCGGCTGCGCTTCGAACTCCCGGAGAGCGCGCGCCGGGAACCCCGGCCGCGGATCGCCGTGCTGCCGGGCGGGTCGAGCGAGCCGGCGATGTACCCGTCGGTGGCTTCGTGGCTGCTCATCCTGGACGCACTGGCCGAGGCGCACCCCGAAGCCGAGATCGTGCTGCTGGGCAAGACCGCCAGGGACGGGCGCACCACCACGGCACTGGGACGGGACGGGCTGCGCCGGTTGCTCGCGCACCGGTCGGCGCCGGTGAACGCGGTCGATGTCCCACTGGTCGAACAACTGGCGCTGGTCCAGGCGAGTGATGTGTTCGTCTCGCCGCACACCGGCTTCGGCCTCGCCGTGCTCGCCGTCGGCACCCCGTGGCTGACGATCTCCGGTGGCCGCTGGTTCGAGTACTTCTTCAACGGCGTGCCGTTCCGCTCGATCCTCCCGGACACCGGCCGGTTCCCCAGCTTCAGCCAGTTCGACCCGGCGCTGGTGACCGAGGACGAGGACGGGCCGCGCACGCCGTCGATGAGCCGCGCGCGCATCGAGGCCGACCTGGATCGCATCGTCACCGCGGCGGGCGAACTCGCCGGGGGCACGGTGACCTACGAGCAGGCGCTGCGTGACTACTTCCCGGCGCTGGTGGCCGCGCACGGTGGTGACGCCTCCGGGCTCTGGTCGATCGACGGTGTCCACCTCGACTATCTCTGCTAGGGTCCCGGCTCGCTTGGGAGCGCTCCCAAACGCCACCCGGAAACGAGGAGCGATGATGCGCCCGCGTATTGGGAAAGCGCTTTCTGCCGCCGCCCTGCTCGCCGCCCTGGTGCCCGCCGTACCCGCCGCCGCAGCCGGTCCGCCGGCCGACTGCGGCACCGGCTCGTTCAGCGCCGAAGCGGTGAACAACGGCGGCACCTGGACCGTGCGCAACGGCGGCAACACCGTCTACACCGGCACCGAGCAGGGAGCGGTGCAGCGGACCTCCTCGACGAGTTCCGGGAGCGCTCCCAAACCCCGCTGCCGACCTTGCCCACTGGCCACCCGGTGCGGTCAGAGCCCCCAGAACGCGCTGATCCGCGCAGCCGCGCAGATCCCCGCGTCCAGGAAGTACGCCCCCGCCGCCCCGCACGCCGGTGGGTCGACCGGCTGGCCGTGGCCCATACCGGTCAGCGAGTACGTCTCCACCACGGCCCGCCCGCCGCCATCGCGGTAGACCGCGTGCGGGTGACCGGCCACGGTGCCGGTTTCGCTCGGAGTGGGTGCGATGCCGTGCACGTTCGTCCACTGCTCGACCAGTTCACGCTGGTTCGCCGCCGCCACGGTGTGGTCCGCGGTGCCCTGCCACAGGCTGACCACCGGCCACGGCCCCTGGTGCGGGCTCGCCGCGCGCACGCTGCCGCCCCAGGCGGCGGGCGTCCGGTCCTTGCCGGGGTTCATGCAGGAGAAGGCGTCGATCATGGTGGCGGCGCAGCCGTGCGGCAGGCCCGCCACCACCGCACCCCCGGCGAACAGGTCCGGATAGGCGGCCAGCAGCACCGAGGTCATGCCACCACCGGCGGACAGCCCGGTGGCGTACGCGGTGGTCCCGCCGAGGTCCGCCCGCGTGTGGCGGACCATCTGCGCGATCGACTCCGCTTCACCCGAGCCACGGGTGGTATCGCCCGACTGGAACCAGTTGAAGCACCTGTTCAGGTTGTTCGACGGCTGCTGCTGCGGCAGCACCACGCTGAACCGCCCGCTGTCGGCCAGCGCCCGCCACCCGGTGGCGGTGCCGTACCCGGTCGCGTCCTGGGTGCACCCGTGCAGGGCGACCACGACCGGCCGCCCGGCGGGCAGCCCGTCGGGCACGTACCGGTACATCTTCAGCGCCCCCGGATTGCTCCCGAACCCGGTCACCTCCACGATGTTCGCCGCCGAAGCCGGGGTCGTTCCCGTCAGCAGCGCTGCCAGCAGGGCCATGGCGATCGTCAGCGTTCGCATCTTTCCCACGGTACGAAACGACCGCGAGCCGGGCCGACGGCCGAACCCACACAATCGGCACCAGCACTGTGTGGCCGCCGGACATGGCCGGGTGCCGCCACCCGGTCTACCTTCGCCGGATGCTGCCGAAACTCGCGCTGGCCGGCGCGCTGCTGGCCACCGTCCTGCTCCCCGGCACCGCCGTCGCGGCGGACGACTGCGCGGCACCGCACGTGCCGGGCGCGGCCCACCAGATCAGCGCCTGCCTGGCCGACCTCACCACGACCGGCACCGTCGCGAGTGGACACACCGTGCCCGCCGACTGGGCCGGGCTCACCTCGGCCGGGCTGCCGCGGCCGGGTGCGGTGCCGGGTGTGCAGGTCGACGGCTACTTCCCGGATTCCTCGGCCACCAACGGAAACCACGGCTGGCGGCACGACGCGCAGTTCGTGCTCCGGTTGCCCGAGCGGTGGAACGGCGGGCTGGTGGTCTCCGGCTCGCCGGGCAACCGCGCGCAGTACGCCGGCGACCGCGCCATCTCCGACCACGTGCTGGCGGCCGGTTACGCCTACGCCGCCACCGACAAGGGCAACACCGGGGTGAACTTCTTCACCGACGGCCACCGGCCCGGTGACGCGGTCGCCGAGTGGAACCACCGGGTCACCCAGCTCACCGTCGCGGCGAAGCTCGCGGTGGTGCAGCGCTACGGTCACCTTCCACGGCGGACGCTCGTGGCCGGGATCTCCAACGGCGGTTACCTGGTGCGCTGGCAACTGGAGAACCGCGCCTGGCTCTACGACGGCGGAATCGACTGGGAAGGCACGCTCTGGACCGAGCACGGCCCGAACCTGTTCACCTTCCTCCCCGCCGCCGTCCGCCATTTCCCGGCTTATTCACAGGGCTCCCCCGAAGCGCACCGGGCAATTCTCGACGCCGGTTTCGCGCCCGGTTCGGAATTTCTCTGGCCCTATCACGACCAGGTCTACTGGAGCCTGACCCAGCGCATCTACCGCACCGAATTCGACCCGGAATACGCCGGTTCCGACGCCGAGTACGACTACGCCGACCGGCCCCGGCGGGTGCACCGGGCGGTGGAACGGAGCTCGCTCACCGGGCGCATCGGCAAGCCGCTGATCACCCTGCACGGCACGCTGGACGCGCTGCTGCCGATCAGCCGCGACTCCGACGTCTACGCCGGGATGATCCAGGACGGAACAGCCCACCGGTACTACCGGATCACCGGCGGCACCCACGCCGACGCCCTCTACGACACCCACCCGGACCGCCTGCGCCCGATCGGCCCCTGCTTCCTCAGCGCCTTCGCCGCGATGGGGGCGTGGCTCGACGGGCACCGGCCGCCGCCGTCACGCACGGTGCCGCCCACCCCGGGCGCGGATCCCGCCACCACCTGCGTGCTCTAACCCGCGGCGACGGCCTCTTCCAGGCCCTTGACCGCGAGCCGGTCGGCCCGCTCGTTCTCCGGGTGCCCGGCGTGGCCCTTGACCCAGTGCCACTCCACCTCGTGCCGGGCGGCGGCGGCTTCCAGCCGCTGCCACAGGTCGGCGTTCTTCACCGGCGTCCGGCCCGTGGTCTGCCAGCCGTTGCTCTTCCAGCGCGGCAGCCACGAGGTGATGCCGTTGCGGACGTAGGTGCTGTCGGTGTAGAGCCGGACCTCGACCGGGCGCTTGAGGCTCTCCAGCGCCCGGATCGGGGCGGTCAGCTCCATCCGGTTGTTCGTGGTGGCGGCCACCTGCCCGCCGTAGAGCTCCTTCTCGTGCCCGCCGTACCGCAGGACCGCACCCCAGCCGCCGGGGCCGGGATTGCCGCTGCACGCACCGTCGGTGTAGATCTCCACGACCCGCTCTGCCACGCCGGTACCCTACCTCGCCCGATCGAGCGCTCCGGTTCGACCTATCGATACGTGGTGGTGGGCAAAGCAATGTGCTTTTCTCGAATCGGCAGCGCACGCCGGAAGGACTGGTGGAAAACCCCGTGCCCGCATTCCAGAATGCCCGCAGTGCTCAGCTCGACCGGATCGGTGCCGCGATCGCCGGTGCCATGGCGCAGGTGACCGGCCACCGGCTCCACCGCGAACTGCGTGACCGGGCCGGCGTGGCGGTGTTCATGGCGCACCACGTCTTCGCCGTCTGGGACTACATGTCCCTGCTGAAAACCCTGCAGGGAAAGCTGACCTGCGTGCGGGTGCCGTGGATCCCGCAGGGCGACCCGGCGGGCAGGCGGCTGCTCAACGAGGTGGTGCTGGTGGAGGAGAGCGACGCGCTCGAAGGCGGCTACGGCAGCCATTTCGAGCTGTACCGCCAGGCGATGGCGGTGGCCGGGGCGGACACCGTGCCGATCGACGAGTTCCTCGGCCTGCTGCGCAGCGGTATCCCGGTCCGGCGGGCGCTGGTCACCGCGGGCGTGCCGGAGGCCGCCGCGGAGTTCGTGCGCACCACCTGGTCGCTGATCGGCGAGGGCGGCGTGCACCAGCAGGCGGCGGCGTTCCTGTTCGGCCGGGAGGAGCTGGTCCCGGCGGTGTGCGAGCAGCTGACCGCCGACGACGACCGGCTCGCGTTGTTCCGCCTCTACCTCGGCCGCCACCTCGAAGCCGACCGGGTGCGCCACGCCCCGATGGCCGGGCGCCTGCTCGCCGATCTCTGCGGCGACGACGAAGACCGCTGGCGCGAGTGCCTCGACACCGTGCGCGCGGTGCTGCGGGCCCGGCTGGCGTTGTGGGACGGCATCAGCGCGGCGCTGCCCCGGCCGCGGGTCGGTTCGGTGCGGCCAGGGTGAGCAGGGAGGTCCGGCAGATCTTCCCGGTGGGGCCCAGCGGCAGTTCCGGGAGCAGGACCAGGGCCTCCGGCAGCTTCCGGCGTTCGAGCCCGCGGGCTTCGAGGAAACCGGTGAGCGCGGGCAGCGTCAGGCCGGAGTCCCGTGGCACCACGAAGGCGCACATCCGTTCGCCGAGGTCCTCGTCCGGCACGCCGACGCAGGCGACCTCGGCGATCCCGGGGTGCGCGCCCAGTTCGCCCTCCACCTCGGCGGGGCTGATGTTGTACCCGCCGCGGATGATCACCTGCCGCTGCCTGCCGAGCACGTGCAGCCTGCCGTGGCAGTCGATCCGGCCGAGGTCGCCGGTGCGCACCCAGCCGCCGTCGGTGCGGTACCGGGAATCGAGTTCGGGTGCGCCGGCGTAGCACAGCGGGCTCATCGGCCCGCGTGCCTGGATCTCACCGTCGACGATCCGGATGCTGGTGACCGCCGGATCCGGGACCCCGTCGCGGCAGTTGACCCCGTCGGAGGAGCCGTAGACCGCGTGCACCCGGCAGCCGAAGCGCGCCTCGGCCGCCCGGCGCACGCCTTCTGGCAACGCGGCCCCACTGGCCACCAGGGCGGCCAGACCGGACAGGTCCTCCTCGGGGCCACGGGGGACGGCGGCCATCCGGCCCAGCATCGTCGGCACCGCGAACACGTGCGTGGGCCGGTGGGTGGTCAGCGCGCGCACCGCGGCCGCGGCGTCGAAGGCGGTCTGCACGACCAGGGTCGAGCCGAGCGCGGCGACACCGACCGGGACCCCGCACGACCCGAACGACGAGGCCAGCGGGACCAGCACCAGGTTCCGCATCGGCTGCCCGGCCCCGAGCGCGCGGACGTAGTTGGCCCGCCCGCCGGCGAACGCGTTGTGCGAGTACGCCACCAGCTTCGGCTCGGCCTCCGAACCCGAGGACACCAGCAGCCGCGCCGGGTGCTCCGGCTCGACCTCCGGCCGTGGCCAGGACCCGGAGCCGTAGGGCACCGCGGTGAGCAGCCCGCGGGCCAGCGACCGGCCGAGCAGCGCACGCAGGTCGCGGGCCCGTGAACTCAGCGGAACGGGCAGCGCGACCGCGCCCAGCGCGTAGACGGCCAGCTCCACCGCGACGGCGTCCCGGCCGTTCGGCAGGTGGATGCCGACCACGTCGCGGGCCCGGAAACCCGCCCGGTGCAATCCGGCGGCGGCCCGGCCGGCCAGCTCCAGCAGACCGGCGTAGTCGAGCGTCCCGCGGGCGTCGATCACCGCGGGGCGGTCCGGGTGCGCCTCGGCGTGCTCGGTGAACAGCGTGAACAGGTCCCGGTCCGGGCAGAAGCCGCGGCGCACCCAGTCGGCCCGGCGGCCGGCGGGCACCAGGTCACGCAGGACGAGACCGGTGTTCGACACCCATTCGGTCAACGGAACTCCCACGGTGGCAGCGGATAGGTGCAACCGGCGAAGCCCAGCGCGGCCCCGAAGCGGGGATCCGCGGCCAGTTCGGCGAGATCGGTGCACACCTCGATCGGCTCGTCGCCGGCGTGGTGCAGCAGGCCGTCGCGGACCTCGATCGCCGATGTCCACAATGGACGATCTTGCGGTATCAAGGAAGAGGCGGAGTAGAGCGAGGAGTCGACCCGTGCGCCCTGGCCCGTCCGCACCCGGTCGAGCAACGCGGAGAGAACGCCCTCGGCGCAGACGAGACCGCCGAGCACGTCGGTCAGCGTCATCAGCGACGGCGTGGCGGGGGACCCCAGTGCGGCGGCCACCCCGGTGTGCGCCTGCACCAGGTAGTCGGTGCCCAGCGGCGGGTGGTCGCCGAAGGCGTTCCCCCAGCCACCGGCCCAGGCGTACACGAGTCCGGAGTGGACGGTCAGCAGCCGGTCGGCGTCCAGGTCCCAGGTGGCCGCCTTGCCCGGGGCCCAGTTGTGCAGGAAGACGTGGGCGCGCGAGAGCAGTTCCACCAGCTCGGCCCGCCCGGCCGCGGTCGACAGGTCGGCCTCCACGGCCGCCTTGCCCCGGTTCAGCGCGAGGAAGCGGGCCGAGCAGTCGCCCGCGATCGGCGGCACCCACCGCGCCGGGTCACCGCCGGGCGGCTCGACGCGGATCACCTCGGCGCCCAGCAGGCCCAGCACGTGCCCGGCCAGCGGCCCCTGCACCCGGCGAGTCGATTCGACGACGACGAGTCCGGACAACGGCTGCGTTCCCGGCGGTGGCGGGACCGCCCCGGCCGCTCCGAGCGGGGTCACCCGGAACGCCGGTCCGGGCACCTCGCCGGGCTGCTCGCGCACCGGCAGCACGCTCACGCCGGTCGCCGCCGCGGCTTCGGCCACCCACCCGAACCCGGCGGTGGCCAGGCGGGAGACCAGTTCGCCGGGCAGCGGGCACACCGCGCTGCCGAACCGCCGCTGGAACGGCGGCCACCCGGCGCGGATGGCCTGCCGGGAGGCGCCGAGCCTGCCCCAGAACCGGCACCAGTCCTCGGCGTTCAGCGTCTCGATCTCCACCCGGACCCCGTCGGCGGTGACGAACGGCGGCCCGCCGGTGCCCCGGTCCTCCACCCAGTCGTCGTCCGTGGTCGCGACGGCGAGGTACTGCGCCACCGCGTGCAGCGCCGCCTGCGCCACCGACGTGCGCACGGCACGCACCGGCAGCCCGCGTGCGGTGGCGATCGAGGCGGCCAGCGCACCCTGGCGCGCGAACACCTCGGCGACCGCGCGGGCGTAGTCCACGGTGATCGGCTCGGGACGGCCGGACCGGCGGCCGTGGACGTGCATCAGCCCGCACGCCGCCTGCACCGCCGGTTCGCTGGTCAGCGGCAGGTCCACCGGCCCGGCCCAGCCGAGCTCGCAGCCGAGGCCGAGCGCGGTCACCGCCGGCCCTGCACCACGAACGTCGGGCACGACACGGCGAGGAACGCCGGATCGGTCATCACCGCCCGCACCTCGGCCAGCTGCCGCCCGGTGAACCCGGCCGCCAGCAGTTCGTCCCGCAGGTGGTGCGTGTGGTGCACGAGCAGCTGCAACCCCGGCGAACCCGCGGTCCACACCTCCAGCGACGGGCGGGCGGTGACCTCGGTGAAGCCGGCCGCGGTCACCGCCGCCACCGCCCGGCGCCCCCAGGTCCGGTCGGCACCGGCCCGGTTCATCACCGTGGCCACCGCCGCCAGGAAGTCCCGGTACAGCGCCGCGGCCGCCGGGGTGGGGGCCCGCAGGCAGTGGCCGTAGGAGGTGTCGAACTCGTCGATCTGCAGCCAGCCACCGGGTTTGAGCGAGGCCGCCAGCTTCTCCAGCACGGCCTGGCGCTCGGGCAGGTGCCGCAGCACCAGCCGGGCGTGCACCAGGTCGAACTCCGCCGTCGGCAGGGGATCGAGCACCACGTCGTGGCGGGCCCAGGACAGCCCCGGCGCCGGGAGCCCTTCGTGCGGGCGGAGGTCGGTGGCCAGCACGTGCCCGGAGGGCGCGGCACGGGCGGCCAGCCAGCGGGCGATCGAACCACCACCCGCGCCGATCTCCAGGCACCGCCAGCCGTCGCGGACGCCGGTGGCGGTCAGCCCCTCGATGGTCAGCGGGTCGTAGGCGGCGGACAGGCAGCGGGCCTGCTCACGCCGGGCGTCCGCGTGGTCGCCGAAGACGTAGGCGGGGGCGGTCACGTCCATCGGCCGGTCCCCGGGGTGTCGGCGCAGCCGGTGAGCGCGGTCCGCAGGGCCAGCCGCCGGACCTTGCCGGTGCCGGTGCGCGGGACCTCGTCCCAGGTGAGCACGCGTGGTGGCTGCAGACCGGGCAGGCCCGCCACCGCGGCCGACCACTCCCGCGGATCGAGCTCCCCGTCGGCGGTGACCACCACCGGCAGCGGGTCCCGGCCGGGCATGGCCAGCACCAGGCACTCCAGCGCGCCGGGCAGCCGGTCCTCCAGCACGTCCTCCAGTTCCAGGCAGCTGAGCCCGGGTGCGGTGTCCACCTCGCGGTCGAGCAGCAGCACCCGGCCGCCGCGCCGGCGCACGGCGATGTCCCCGGTGTGCCACCACCCGCCGGTGTGCTTGTCCTGCCAGCGCTGGTTCTCCCCGACGTAACCGAGGCAGCGCGCGGGGGTGCGGGTGAGCACCAGCCCGGCCCGCCCGCGCGGCACCGGGTCGAGGGTGACCGGATCGACCACCTTCAGCCGGGTCCGGATCGGGATGGCGCGGCCGAGGTCGCGGGTGGCCCGCTCCCGGGCGGCCGCCGAACGCCGGGTGTGCAAGCGGAAGGTGAGCGGGCCGGTCTCGGTCTGCCCCCAGCCCTGCATCCACAGTGGACGGCGGCGCTGCGAGGCACGCAGGTAGTCCCGGATCACCGGCGGGTGCACGGCGTCGTAGGTGCTCAGGAAGAAGCGGACGTCCCGGAAGGCGTTGTCCAGCCGGGACAGCAGCGGCCGCAGCCGGGCGAAGGTGGCGGGCAGCGCCTCGACGAAGGTCGGCGGGAAGCGGCGCAGCAGCACGTCCACCTGGTCGGGGTCCGGCCGGGACAGGACCACGATCCGCGCCGGGGCCAGGCAGAACACGCTCGCCGTCCAGCAGAAGGTGCGGCCGTGGGCGTAGGAACTGGCGTTGGCCAGCGTGTCGTCGCGGCGCACGCCGACCACGGGCAGGCGGAACGACTCCAGCCCGGCGAGCTTGCGGATGATCGTCGAGGTCGAGTGCACCACCAGCTTCGGCACCCCGGTGGTGCCGGAGGTGTGGTTGATCACCAGCGGGTCGTGCTCGCGCGGACGGCGCGGGGCCGGTGGGCGGTGCCCGCGGAGCAGGTCGAGGTGGATGGCGCCGGGGGCCGGGCCGTCCAGGGTGAGCACCCGGCCGGCGAAGGCCGTGCCGAGCGCGGCGTGTTCGGCGGTGGTCACCAGTACCGCCGGGTTCAGCCGGCGCAGCATCGCGGTCAGCGATTCGGGTGGCAGCTGCGCGGAGAGCTGGGCGGGCACCGCACCGAGCCGGATCGCCGCGCAGGCGAGCAGGTCGTAGTCCCAGTGGTTGGGCTTCAGGACGGCCACCCGGTCACCGGCCCCGGCGCCCGCCGCGGCCAGCCAGCCGGACGCCTCGGCGACCAGTCCGGCCAAATCACCCACGCCGTAGTCGGTGCCGCCGCCCGGTGCGATGTCGAACGGCCGGTCCAGCTGGACCCGCGTGGCGGACCCCCGATCGGCGCACTCGTCGAACAGCACGCCCATGTCGTACGGCCTCACACGGCCTCCTTCAGCTCGACGCGGCAGTGACGCAGCACCCTCGACGCGGCCAGCGCCCCGGCGCGGATCGCGCCTTCGCTGCTGGGCCGCAGGGAGATCCAGTCGCCCGCGTAGTCGACCGGGCCGACCGGCCGGGCGGCGAACCCGGCCCGCGACTCCAGCGCGGCCGGGGTCGCTTCGGGCAGGCCGTGCCGGAACCGGTGCACCAGGGTTTCCCGGGTGGCTTCGCCGAGGCCCGGCAGGAACCGTTCCCCGGCCGCGAGCAGGCGCGGCACGATCTCGTCCTCCGGCGCGTCGATCAGTTCGGCGGCCACCGAGGGCGCGGCGCACAGGCTGACCAGGCCACGTCCGCTGGGCGCCCGGCCGGCGTGCTTCTCGTGGTCGACGATCACCCCGGAGAGCACGGCTTCCTCGGCGGACGGTGTCAGCAGCACGTACAGCGGCCGGCGCGCCGCCAGCCCCAGCGGCCGGTCCAGCAGGCAGCTGAGCTTGAGCATCGGGGTGAACGAGCACGCGCCGAGGAACGGCTCGGCCGCGGGATCGGGATTGGCGTGCAGCTCCGCCGCGACCGGGGCGGGCACGCACAGCACCGCCGCCCGCGCGTGGAAGGTGCCCGCCGCCGTGGTCACCCTGGCGTGCGAGCCCTCGCTGACCACTTCCTCGACCGGGTGGCCGGTTTCGACGCCGAGCCCTTCGGCCAGGCGGCGGGCCAGGGTGTCCATGCCGCCGGTGTAGGTGCGCCACGCCGTGGCCGGGCCGACCGCCAGCATCAGGCAGGCCATCGGGGCCATCGCGGACCGTTCCGCCCGCCAGCCGAAGAAGTTCGCGCCCAGCGGCTGGAACAGGTAGTCGTGCAGGTCGCGGTGGAAGCGCCCGGTGAACTCGGCGACCGTGGCGGAGCCGAGCGGGGTGTGCTCGGGCCGGTCGGTGTCGTACCGGCGCCGGTGCCGCCTGGCGTGCACCAGGAACCGGGCCAGGTCCCAGCGGGCCCGCAGGGACAGCGCCGTGCTCTCCGGGGACAGCGCCGGGTGCGCGCGGCCGTCGCGCCACACCCCGACCGCGCTCCGGATCGGGGGCACCTCCGCCGCTTCGAGCCCGGCGCGGCGCAGCAGTTCCCAGGTGGCGCGGTAGCCCTCGGCGGAGATCTGCTCGGCGCCGGCGTCGATGGTGTACCCGCCGTGGCGGACGGTGGCCATCCGGCCGCCGACCCGCCCGGCGGCCTCGAACACCCGCACCGACAACCCGGCCCGGCGCAGTTCGTGCGCCACGGTCAGCCCGGCGATGCCCGCGCCGACCACGGCCACGTCCGGTGCCGCGCTCACGCGATCGCCAGCACGATCAGGTTCGCCAGGACCAGCAGCACCACCGAGACCCGGTGCACCCGGAAGCCCAGCCGTCGTGCGCCCATGATGTCGCCCGCGCGGAACCCGCGGTGGAACTGCACCGCGCGCAGCACCGTCGCCGGGGCCATCGCGAACACGAACCACCACGGCGCGGCGCCGGTCAGCGAGCCGACCGCGCCGATGGCGAACTCGGCCAGTGAAAGCGCCCCGACGAAGCAGGCGTTGGCCCGGGGGGAGACCGTCGAGGCCACGGTGACCCGCCCGACGCTGCGATCGCCTTCGATGTCGTTGGTGTTGGAGTAGACGCCGAACAGCAGCGGCCCCAGGCCGAAGATCAGCGCCTGCACCAGCACGAACGAGTCCAGCCCGCCGGTGGCCAGCCCGTACGGCGCGAGCACCAGCACCCAGCCCAGCGCGGCCAGGAAGACCTCCTGGAACCCGTGGTAGCTCAGCTTGATGCCGTAGCTGTACTGGATGGACACCACGAAGGTGATCGCGATCACCACCACGGTCCACACCGGACTGAACGGCCCGACCAGCACGGCCGCGGCCCACAGCAGCGCGCCCGCGGCCGCCGCGCCCCAGGCGAACCGGAGGGCTTCGGCCGGTGTCAGCGTGCCCGCCACCAGCGGTTTGCGCAGTTTCCGCCGCAGCGGGGCGTCGGGTCCGTAGTTGGCGACGTCGCTGCCGTCGGCGAAGCCGGTGTAGTCGTCGAAGGCGACCAGCGAGGCCAGCACGCACACCTCACCGGCCACGAAGCACAGCAGCATCGGGAAAACGCTCAGGCTGAACTGCTCGGTGGTGGCCAGGATCGCGGTGAAGACCACGAACAGGCTCAGGTAGTAGTCGTAGACGTCGAGCTTGGCGAGCCGCGTGTAACTGCGCAGCTTGCTCTCCCGGATCGGTTCGGACCGCCACTGGGCGAGCAAGCGGTCCTGGCTCCTGGTCATCGTGCCTCCTGATCGGCGAGCTGGCGGAACTCGGTGGCGTGGCGCCGGGCGAAGGCGCAGACCGCGTCGGCGACCCGTTCCACCTCGGCGTCGCTGAGCTGCGCGTGGACCGGCAGCGACAGGATGCGCGCGGCGGCCAGTTCGGCCTGCGGCCAGTGCTGACCCGGCGGCGCGAACCGGGCGAAGGCGGGCTGGCGCGGCAGCGGGTGCGGGTAGTAGACGTGCGTCTCGATCCCGTGGGCCAGCAGGTGTTCCGCCAGCGCTTCCCGGTCTTCGGCCAGCAGGGTGTAGACGTAGTAGCAGCGGCCGTCGCGCCCGGCGGGCGGCGGCTGGATGCCCGCTTCGGCGAGCGGGGCGAAGCGTTCGGTGTAGTAGTCGGCGATGCGGGCGCGGCGTTCCAGGCGGGCGGCCAGCCCGGCGAACCGGTGCAGCTGGAAGGCGGCCTGGATCTCGTCGAACCGGCTGTTGTACCCGATGCGGTGGTGCAGGAACCGGGTCCGCCCGTCCTGGCCGTGGTTGCGCAGCAGGCGCACCGCCCGTGCCAGTTCGGCGTCGTCGGTCAGCACCGCGCCGCCCTCACCCGGCATGCCGAAGGACTTGACCTGCACGAAGGAGAACACCCCGGCGTCACCCCAGGTGCCCGCCTGCCTGCCGCCGAGCGCCGCGCCCTGCGCGACGGCCGAATCCTCCAGCACACGCAGGCCGTAGGTCAGGCCGAGGTCGAGGAACCGCGGCATCTCGGCCATGATCGAGAACAGGTGCGCGGGCATCAGCACCTTGGTGCGCGGGGTGATCGCCGCCTCCGCGAGCTCGGGATCGAGCACCATGGTGCGCGGCCGGATGTCGGCGAACACCGGGGTGGCGCCGAGTTCGGCGACGGTGGAGGCCAGCGGCGCGCAGCCGAACGCGGGCACCACCACCTCGTCACCCCGGCCGACACCCATCGCCCGCAGGGTGAGCGTGAGCGCCGAAGTCCCGGTGGCGCAGGCGATCGCGTCCCCGACCGGCAGTTCGGTGCGCAGCAGCTGCTCGAACCGGGCGGTGTGCTCACCGAGGATGAAGCGCTGGTCGGCCGCGGTGCCGATGGCGTGGAGCAGTTCCAGCAGCACCTCGCGGTCCTGTTCGAACAGGCCGGGCGGGAAGAACGGGATCACGCGGCGGCTCCGGCGTAGAAGCGGCGGATGCGCGAGCAGACGGTGTGCACGTCCCGCGCCTCGAGGTCCGGGTACAGCGGCAGGGCCAGCGCGCGGGTGCACGCCCGTTCGGCGTGCGGCAGCCGCCGCGGCGGGCGGAAGCCGGCGAAGCAGGGCTGCCGGTGCAGGGGGACGGGGTAGTAGGTCTCGGTGCCGATGCCCGCTCCGGCCAGGTACGCGGCCAGTTCGTCGCGGCGGTCGGCTTCGATCAGGTAGACGTAGCAGACGTCGTCCCGGCCGAGCACCGGCCGCCGCCGGACGCCCTCGAGGCCGGCGAGCCCGGCCTCGTATTCGAGCGCGAGCGCCCGCCGCCTGGCGATGTCGTCGTCCAGGCTGGTCAGCTTCGCCAGCAGGATCGCCGCCTGGATGTCGTCCATCTTGCTGTTGGTGCCGATCAGCCCGGAGGCGGTGGAGATGCCGGGGAAGTGGTCGAGGGTGCGGCCGCCGCGGCCGTGGTGCCGCAGCGCGGCCGCGCGACCGGCGATGCCGGGGTCGTCGGTGAGCACCGCGCCAGCGTCACCGAGCGCCCCCAGGGTCTTGCTCGGGAAGAACGACAGCACACCGCCTTTTCCGTGCAGTCCGGCATGTATGCCCCGCTGCCGCATG
This sequence comes from Amycolatopsis sp. NPDC045836, assembly GCF_056431745.1. Classification (NCBI taxonomy): domain Bacteria; kingdom Bacillati; phylum Actinomycetota; class Actinomycetes; order Pseudonocardiales; family Pseudonocardiaceae; genus Amycolatopsis; species Amycolatopsis sp. NPDC045836. Next base: position 33,225 of record NZ_JBWKKF010000015.1, read on the forward strand.
CCGATGCCCTCGGCGCTGTCCTCGAGCACGGTGAGCCCGTGCCGCCGGGCCACTTCGCCGATCGCGGCCATGTCGGCCATGCCGGTGAACAGGTGGGCGGGCAGCACGAACCGGCTGCCCCGGGTCACGGCCGCCGCCACCGTCTCGGAGTTCAATGCGTAATTGCCGGGATCCACGTCGGCGAATTGCGGGACCCCGCCCGCCAGCACCACGGCGGAGGCGGTGGCGACGAACGAGAAAGCGGGCACGATCACCCCGTCACCCGGTTTCAGCCCGGCCGCCCGCAGCAATAGAACCAGCGCGTCGGTGCCGCTGTTGACGCCCACCACGTATTGGGCTCCGGTGTATTCCCGCAGCCGGTCCTCCAATTGGGCCACCTGTTTGCCGTGGGAGAACTTGCCGTTGTCGAACACCTCGCCCACCCGGGCCCGGATGAGCGGCCACAGTCGCTCGAACGTGGCGTGCTGCGAGAAAAAGCGCACTTCAGGGGTGGTTTCGGCGGGATCGTCGGCGGTCACGCTCCGCTGCGGGGTCACGCACCGAAAGTAGCGGAGCGCCGGGTGCGCGAAAAGAGATGAATGGTGGCGGACCCACTTTTCACTCTTTGCGGTCGGTTTCACCGGGTGGTTCTCGACTAGCCGGGTCCGCGCGGCGGATATTGATGATCATCAGCTCCCCCGAACGACGGAGAATCATGCTGCAAACCCTGGTGCTCGGGCTCGGCCGCGCCGGCGCCGCGCTCCACCTGCCGGTGCTGGCCCGCCTCGGCGAAACCGGATTGCCCGGGGTGTTCGCGGACCACCCGATCTTCGCCTACGACCCCCGGCCGGTGGAACTGCGGCACCTGCCGCGGGTCCGGCAGGTGCGAAGCCTCGCCGAGGCGATCGCGCAGGTGGACCCGGCGCACACCGTGGCCCACCTGTGCACCCCGCCGGGGTCCCGGCTCACCGTGCTGGAAGAGTTGGCGCACCACGGTTTCCGCCGGTTCGTCGTGGAGAAGCCGCTGGGCGCGGGCCGCCGGGAACTCGACCGGATCGGGGTGCTGCGCCGCCGGTACGGGCTGCACCTGGCGGTGGTGGCGCCCTGGCTGGTGGCCGGGCTGACCGAACGGCTGGCGCAGCTGGTGCGCTCGGGTGAACTCGGCGCGCTGCGCTCGCTGACGGTGAACCAGCACAAACCCCGGTTCCACCGCTCGCTCACCAATTCGGGCCACAGCACCGCCTGCGAAGTGGAACTGCCGCACGCGGTCCCGGTGGCGCTGCGGCTGGCGGGTCCGGCCGAGCTGGTCGACGCGGAGCTGTCGGACATGGCCTGCGGTGAGCGCTCGATCCCGCGCCTCGGCGGGGCGCAGCTCACCCTGCGGCACGCCGACGGGGTGGTGAGCAGGCTCCAGTCCGACCTCACCTCGCCGATCCGCGAACGCAGCATCACGCTCAGCCTGGACCGCGGCATCGTCACCGGGCACTACCCGCTCAGCGCCGAGGACAACCACGCGCAGCTGGAAGTGGTGTCCCCCGAACGGATCGAGCGCCAGGTCTTCCGCGACGACGCGCTCACCGCGTTCTTCCTCCGCACCTACCGCGCCTTCCGCGACGGCCTCCCGCTCGACCTCGACGTGCACGAGCGCGCGGCCCGGCTGCTGATCGAGGCGAAGGAGCGGTGCGCCCGGCGCGGACTGGTGGCCTCGCATGCGCCGTGAACTGTGCTTCGCCGGCATCGGCGACGAAGCGGGCGCGAGACTGCCGGACCAGGTGGCCGCGATCCGGCGGCTGGGCTGGCGGCAGCTGGAACTGCGCAGCGTGGACGGCCAGGCCGTGGCGGACCTGGGGCGCGCCGGATTGCGGCGGGTGGAGTCGGCCGTCCGCGACGCCGGGCTCGAGGTGGTCTGCCTCGATTCGCGCATCGGGAACTGGGCGCGCCCGATCACCGTGCCGTTCGCCAGGGAGCTGGACGAACTCGACGAGCTGATCGAGTGGTGCCAGGTGCTGGACACCCGGTTCATCCGCATCATGTCCTATCCGAACGCCGGACTGCCCGAGGACGAGTGGCGCCGCCGCGTGCTCGACCGGGTGCGGCGGCTGGCCGAGCGCGCGGCCGAGGCGGAAGTGGTGCTGCTGCACGAGAACTGCTCCGGCTGGGCGGGTGCCGACGCCGAGCGCGCGCTGGAGCTGATCGCCGCCGTCGGCAACCCGGCGTTGCGGTTGCTCTACGACACCGGCAACGGGGTCGCCCACGGCTACGACGGCCACCAGCTGCTCGCCGAGATCGTCGAGCACGTGGCGCACGTCCACGTCAAGGACGCCGTGGTGGTCGACGGGGAGGCCCGCTACTGCCTGCCCGGCCTCGGCCGCGCGCGGGTGGCCGAGTCGCTGCGGCTGCTGCTGGCACACGGGTACCGCGGGGCGTTCTCGCTCGAACCGCACCTGAGCACGGTGCCGCACCAGGGCCGGGCCGCCGGGGACACCGCGGCCGCCACCTTCGCCGCGGCCGGGCGGGCGCTGGGCAGCCTGGCCGTGGAGATCCCGCGGTGAGCGGGCTGCTGCTGCCGTCCGACCACGAACTGCTGCTGCGGCTGCTGCGCACCCCGACGGTCAGCCCGCTCGAAGCCAGGAACGGGGAACCCGCCGGGCAGCTGTGGCAGGCCCAGGCCGACTACGCCGAGGCGGCGCAGACCATCGGCTTCCGCACGGCCCGCCACGACTGCGCGCGCCCGGCGGACGCGTTGCGCGAGGACGTGCCGGCCGCGGTCCGGGTCGCCGCCGGGCGGCCGGGCTTCCTCGCCGGGCAGCCCAGCCTGGTGCTGCGGCTCGGCCGGGCCCTGCCGTTCGGCTCGACGGTGATGTTCAACGTGCACCTGGACACGGTGGGGGGCCTGGAGCCGGTGAGCTTCGACGGCAGCCGGTTCACCGGGCGCGGGGCGATCGACGCGAAGGGACCGGCGGTGGCGCTGCTCGCCGGGGTCCGGCAGGCGATCCAGTCGAACCCGGCGATCGGCCGCGACATCGGCGTCATCCTGCAGGTGGTCTCCGGCGAGGAGGGCGGGGCGCTGGGCACGCTCGGCACCCGGCGGCTGGTCGCGGCCGGGTTCCACGGCAGGCTCAACATCTTCTGCGAGCCCACCGGACTGCGGTACCTGACCAGGGCGACGGCGGCGATGACCGCCCGCGTGCGGGTGGCCGGGCAGGGCTCGGTCGACGACCGGCCGGAAGCCGGGCACAACGCCACCGTGCTGCTCGGCTTCCTCGCCCAGTACTTCGCCGCCACGCTCGGCGGCAGCTTCTGCGTGGCCGGCCTGCACACCGGCGACCAGCACAACCGGGTCTACGGCACGGGGGAGCTGCTGCTGAACCTGCCGTACGAGTCCTCCGCCGACGGCGAGGAACTGGCGGCGCGGGCCGAGCGGGTCTACCGCGCGGGGCTGGCGGAGTTCGTGACCAAGTTCGGCGGCACGGCGGTGTTCGGCCGGACCGCCGAGGACGTTTTCGAAATCACCTCGCTGGACTGGCTCAAACGCGGCCTGCCCTGCCTCGACGGCGGTGACCGCTGGGCGGAGAACCTGCTCACCGCGCACGCCGGCCTGGTCCCGCACGAGCCGGACGAACCGGCGTTCACCTGCGACGCGATCTGGATGGACGGGGTGCCCGGCGCGTTCACCGCGGTGTTCGGCCCCGGCTCGCTGGCCGCGAACAACGCGCACGCGGCCGGTGAGTACGCCGAGCTGGCCGAACTGGAGGAGTTCGCCGACGCCGTCTCCCGGATCCTGCTCGCCTTCGCCCGCACCCCCGTGCTGAAAGGAACCCGATGACCGCCGAAGCGGTGGCACCCCCGACGATCCGCGTGCCCCACGCCGAGCTGATTTCGTACACGACGCTGGCTTTCGTGCGGTGCGGGGTGCCCCGGCACCGGGCGCGGCTGGCCGCCGAAGCCCTTTGTTACGCCGATCTGCACGGGTTCGCCTCGCACGGCCTGGCGAACCTGCGGCCCCTCTACCTGAAGCAGTTCGAGGAACAGCGCATAGCCGCCGACGCCGAACCGCAGGTGGTCAGCGATCTCGGCGCCTGCGCGGTGGTCGACGCCCGGCGTGCGCTCGGCCTGTGGGCGGCGGCGGAGGCGATGGACGCGGCGGTGGAGCGCGCGGAGTGGCACGGGATCGGCCTGGTGTCGGTGCGGGGTGCCACGCACTTCGGCAGCGCGGGCTTCCACGCCCGGCGGGCCGCGTCGAGCGGATTCGTCGGCGTGGTGATGAGCAACTGCGGCAACCAGCGGATCGCGCGCCCACCGGGTGGTGCGCTGCCGATGCTCGGCACGAACCCGCTGAGCGTGGCCGCCCCCGCGTTGCCGGGACGGCCGTTCGTGCTGGACATGAGCACCACCGTGGTCCCCACCGGCCGCATCCGGGCGGCTGAGCGGGACGGGCAATCCATCCCGCCAGGCTGGCTCACCGACGACGACGGCCACCCGGTGACCGACCCCGCCGCCTTCGACCGGGGCCAGGCCCACCTGCAGTGGCTGGGCGGGACGCCGGAAACGGGGGCCTACAAGGGTTTCGGCCTGGGCCTGGTGGTGGAGTTGCTGGCCGCGGCCCTGTCGGGGGCCGGGCACGGCCCCAGCGCCGCCGCCCTCACCGGCGACCGCGGCCAGGACGACGACATCGGCTTCTTCGTGATGGCCATCGCCCCCCAGGTGGCCGACTTCGCCACCGACGTCCGGGCCATGTTCGATGCCCTGATTTCCTGCCCCGGGACGGTGCGCTACCCGGGCTGGCCAGAAGCAGACCTGGCCGACGCCCACCTCCGGGACGGCGTGCCGATCGGGGCTCGCCTGCATGCCGAGTTGGGGTTGCCGGGGTGAGGGGCGGGGGAAGGGGCTGGTGGTGGGGTGGTTGCGTCGGGTGCCCGATGATTGAGCAGCCGAGCGGCCGGAGGTTCAGGCGACTGAGCGGCTCGGTGCCCGTCCAGCCGGGTGGCTCGGTGTTCGAGCGAACGGGCGGCTCAACGGCTGAGCATCCGGGTGGCTCGGTGTTTGAGCGGACGGTTGGCTTGGCAGCTGGGCGGCCAAGTGCCTCGGCGCCTGCGTGGGTGGGTGGCTCGGTGCCTGTGCAGCCGGGTGGCTCGGTGTTCGATCGAACGGGCGGCTCAACGGCTGTGCAGCCGGGTGGGTTGGTGTTGGAGCGGACGGTGGGTTTGGCAGCTGGGCGGCCAGGTGCTTCGGCGCCTGCGTGGGTGGGTGGCCCGATACTCGAGCGCTCGGCGTCTGCGCGAACGGGCGGCGGCTCAATGGCTGAGCATCCGGGCGGCTCGACGCTTGAGCAGCCGGGCGGCTCGGCGGCTGCGCGGATGGGCGGCCCCATGACGGAGCCGACAGGCAGCTCGGTGCTTGAGTGGCCGAGTGGCTCAGTGGCTAGACCAGTCGCCGTGTGGGACTGGGGTAGTGGGCCCGGTGCTGCGGCAGCGGCAGGAAGATCAAGAAAAGAGCGGCGAGGTGGCTGAGCCATTCGCGAGGCACCGGGTCGATGGGCTGACGGTGCGGTGAGCGCAGGGGCGAAGAGATCAGGCTCCAGCCGGGAAAGTGGTTCAGTGGCTGAGCCACTTGCGAGACAGCAATGGGGTACTGGGCTCGATGTTGCGGCACCAAGATCCGGCACCGAGCGGCGAAGTGGCTCAGTTGCTGGGCGAACGGGCGGCCCAGTAGTCAGGCGGCCAAGCCCGGCCGGGCCGCCCGGTCGCTTGGTGACCAGGTGGCCTAGTGGACCAGTGGATGAGCCACTAGGCCACCTGTACCGGAGCGGCGGCTTGTCCGGTCGGTCGGTTCGAGGGCCTGCCAAAGCGGGGGCTTCTCCCGGTGCTCGCCGGTGCGACTGGCTCAGTGGACTGGTGGCTGAGCCACTCGACCAATCGAGGAAGCCGATGAAGTCAAAGAGCGAGGGAGCCAATGACACCGTCCAAACCAGCCAAACCGGTCCGGATGGGGGTAGCCGGGCTCGGAGTCATCTCCAAGTACTACCTGGCAGCCATCCAAGCCAACCCAGCCACCGAACTGGCCGCAGTCTGCGACCTCCGCCCCGAAGCGCTCGAACCCTTCCGGGGCACCACCGCAACCTTCACCGAGCACACCGCCATGCTCCGCCACCTGGACGCCATGGTGATCACCACACCCAACGACACCCACGAGCAACTGTGCCGCGACGCGCTCCAAGCCGGAGTGGCGGTCTGCGTGGAGAAACCGCTGGCCACCGACGTAGAAGCCGGGCGGGAACTGGCCGAACTCGACGGTCGCCTGTTCACCGCATTGCACAGGCGCTACAACCGCAACGCCGGAGAACTCAAGCGCTCACTGCGCGAAGCCCCCGGAATCACCGCCCTGCGAGTGCGCTACCTCGAACTCATCGAGGAACACGTGGGCGACGACGCGTGGTACCTCGACGTCGAGCGCTGCGGCGGTGGCTGCGTGGCCGACAACGGGCCCAACGCCTTCGACCTCGTGCGGTTGTTCCTCGGCGAAGTGACCGTCGAGGACGCGGCGATCACCCGCGACGCCGACGGCGTCGACCGCCTGGCGGTGGTGGGGTTGCGAGCGGCTGACGGTACCCCGGCACGCGTCGAATTGGATTGGGGGCACGGCGGCGAGACCAAGGACGTCGGCGTCCGGCTGGCTGACGGGAGCACCCGCCGCGCCGATCTGCTCGGCGGCTTCCCCGGGTTCAAGAACTCGCTGTGGCACGAATACGAAGGCGTGCTGGCGGACTTCCTCGGGGGCGGCCCGGACCACGGCCTCGCCGCGCTGGAACTGGTGGCCGCCGCCTACCGCGGGCAACCGGCATTGGAGGTCGGGTGAACGAGAACGGGCCGAAGCGCGCGGTCGGCGGCGTGCTGGTGAAGGTGCTGCTGCACCGGCGGGACGAACGCGGGATGAGCCTCGAACCCCACGCCAGCCGCTGCGTCCGCCGGGGCGAGGTGCACGAGCTGGTCACCACCGACCACCGCGAAACCGGGGCGGGGGCCCGCATCGACCGCGTCGGGTTCCTCGGGTTCGCCGAGATCACCAATGCGGGTGTGCTCGACCGCGGGGACGAGTTCTGGCTCGGTGACCTCTTCGTCGGCACCCTGCTCGGCTTCGACGCCTGCCACTTCCCCAACCACTACAACATCCTGATCGCCCGCGCCGACGTGGTCACCGGCGCCGACCTCGCGCTCACCCCGGAAACCCCGGTTTCCTTCCAGCCCGCCCGCGTGCTCGCCTGACGCGAACCGGCGCCCACCCGGGGGAGGGCGCCGGTTCCGGCGGGAGCTCAGCCCAGCAGCGGCACGTTCAGCTTGCCGAAGTGGAAGCTGCGCACGGCGGCGAGCAGTTCCTCGGTGGAGAGCTGGCCGTCGCCGGAGGTGTCGAGCTGCTGGAACGCCGAGCGCGCCTCGGCCTTGCCCACGCCGACCGCGCTCAGCCAGGTGGCGAACTCCTCGCCGTTGATCTGCCCGTCCTTGTTCTTGTCGCACATGCCGATCACGCCACGGATCACCGGGCGCATCACGCGGTTGAAGCCGGCCTCACCCTCCTCGAAGATCAGCCGCTCGGTCACCGCGCTGAACTGCTCCTGCGACAGCGAACCGTCCGGGGCGACGCCCGCCCGGGAGGCGAGGTATTCGAACAACCCGGTGAACGCGTTCGTCAGGTTCCTGGTTTCCGGGGCGGAGGGGTCCTTGCCGAAGGCGTCCGCGATCCGGCGCGCCTCCTCCTGGAAGTCGGCGAGTTCGAGCGAGCCGTCCCCGTTGGTGTCCCACCTGAGGAAGCGCTGGGCGATCCGGTCCTGAGCAACAGCCGTGGTCATGGAATTCCCTTTCGTACTCCGGGTAGTTCGAACAGCTCCCACCGGTGGACCCGGCGGAAGATCTTTCAGAGCAGCTGCACGCGGTGCCCGGCCACCCGCCCGCGGGTGTCGAGCAGGCAGCGGGCTTCTCGCGCCAGCAGCGCGCTCTCGTAGCACTGGTGCTCCTGCAGCAGCACGGTCAGGTCGGCGGAGGCGAGCGCGGCGGGGAGGTCCTCGACCCGCTCCAGCGCCACTCCGTCCACTTCGAACCGATCGATGTGGGGGTCGTGGAACCGCAGCCTCGCCCCGCGTGCGGCGAACGCCCCGGCCACCGCGAGCGCCGGGGACTCGCGCACGTCCGGCACGTCGGCCTTGTAGGTGACGCCGAGCAGCAGCACCTCGGCCCCGGCCAGGCCGGCGCCCTGCTCCGCGAGGATCGCGCCGGCCCGGCGCACCACGTACTCCGGCATGCCGTCGTTGACCTGCCTGGCCGCGGAGACCAGGCTGAACGAGAACCCCTCCCGCTGCGCCTTGCTGGTCAGGTACAGCGGGTCGACCGGGATGCAGTGCCCGCCGATGCCGGGGCCCGGCCGGAACGGCGCGAACCCGAACGGCTTGGTCGCCGCGCACTCCAGCACGTCCCAGACGTCGATGCCCATCCGGTCGCAGAACACCGCGATCTCGTTCACCAGCGCGATGTTGACGAACCGGTAGGTGTTCTCCAGCAGTTTCGACATTTCCGCTTCCCGCGTGCCCCTGGCGACCACCACGGTGTCCACCAGTCCGCCGTAGAAAGCGGCACCGTGCTTCGCGCACAGCGGGGTGCACCCGCCGACGACCTTCGGGGTGTTGGCGATGCCGAACCGCGCATTTCCCGGATCGATCCGTTCCGGTGAATAAACCAGGTGGAAATCCTCGCCCGCCCGCAGGCCGCTGCCGTTTTCCAGAATGGGCCGCAGCAGTTCTTCGGTGGTGCCGGGAAAACTGGTCGATTCGAGCACCACCAGCGTGCCCGGCCGCAGCCGCCCGGCCACCGCGTGCGCCGCCGCGCGGACCGGGCCCAGGTCCGGTTCGCCCTGCGGGGTGAGCCCGGTCGGCACGCAGATCACCACGGTCTCGGCGGTCGCCAGCACGGCGTCGTCGGTGGTGGCGGTGAAGCCGGCGGCGAGCATCTCGGCGACGTCGGCGTCGCTCACCCCGTGCACCGGCGAACGACCCGCGTTCAGGCTGGTCACCACCGGTTCGGCCACGTCGAGGCCGCGGGTGGCCAGCCCGGCCCGGCAGGCGCGCCTGGCCAGCGGGAGGCCGACGTAGCCGAGCCCGACGACCACCAGGCCGGTGGGGCTCACACGGAGAAGCTTCCGCTGCCGGCGGCCACGTGGGAGCCGTGGTCCGGCTGCACGGTCAGCGACGGGGTGAGGCAGAACGGGTCGCCGTGGACGCGCACCGGCTTGTTCGTTCCGTTGGCCAGCACGTGCGCGGCGAGCGGCAGTTTGTGGCAGCCGGACGGGTTGTCGTACACGGTGAGTTCCTGCAACTCCGTTTCGAACACGACCACCTGCCCGGAAGCCGCCGGGGCCGCCGAAGCCGGTGCGGCGAACAATGCGGTGCAGGCCGCGGCGACCGCGGCCAGGGAAATTGTTTTGCGCATGCAGAATTCCTCGAAACGTGAAAGCGGGAAAGTAATGCGTTGCAAAACGTAACGTAGCAGCGGCCCAAGGGGACGGTAAGGGGTCGCGCACAAGGGAAGCCGGTGGGGTGAACGCGTGGCGGAGCCGGAACCCGTCAGTGGTGAGCGGTCACGGTGCGTTCACCGCGGCGACGGTCCGCGGTGGCCGGAACGCCGAGGCCGGCCCGGCCGGGTGGGCAGCGCGGCGGCGGTGGCCACGGTCAGCACCGACAACGCGGCCAGCGCGCCGAACGCCCACGCGTAGCCGGCCTGGGTGAGCAGGGCGGCCACCCCCGCCGCGCCGATCGCGCCACCCGCCCGCTGCACGATGTTCACCAGTGTGGTCGCGTCGCCGAGGCGGTCCGCGGTGACCACGGAGTAGGCGGCCGCGGTGGCGGGCAGTTGCGCCAGCGCCAGCCCGGCACCCCGCAGCACCAGCAACGCGGTCAGCGCCGGGACCGGCAGCGGCAGCGGCAGCAGGAACGGCACCGTGGTCAGCACCAGCAGCACGGCGCCGGTGACGGCGACCGGCCGGGTGCCGTGCCGGTCGGCCAGCGCGCCGCCGAAGTACAGCGCGCCCGCGCTGCCCAGGCCCATGGCGAGCAGCTGCAGTCCGGTGGCGGTGCTGTCCAGACCGGCGTCCAGTTGCAGGAACAACGGCAGCAGCAGCAGTCCGCCGTACATGTTCGCGCCGGTGCACCCGGTGGTCACCGCCGCCGCGGTGAACCGGCGGGAGGCCAGCAGCCGGAGGTCGACCAGCGGGTGCGCGTTCCGCGAGGCGGTCCACGCGAAGGCGGCGACGAGCAGCCCGCCACCGAGCAGCAACGGGATCGAGCGGACGGTGGCGCCGTAGAGCAGCACCGGCAGCCCGCCGCCGAGCAGCACCAGGCCGACCCGGTCCAGCGGGCGGCCGGGGTTCCGGTCGCCGGGCGGGACCAGGCCGCGGGCGGCGAGCAGGCCGAGCACCCCGATCGGCACGGTCAGCCAGAACAGCCAGCGCCAGGACGCCACGTCCAGCAGCAGGCCGCCGATCGCCGGGCCCAGCGCCGGGCCGAGGCTGACCGCCACCCCGAGCGCGCCCATCAGCCTGCCCAGCTGCCGCGGCCCCGCGACCGAGCCGAGCACCGCCTGGCCGGCGGGCACCAGCAGCCCGGCGGCGAGCCCCTGCAGCACCCGGGCGGCGATCAGCGCGACCACGCCGGGGGCGAGCGCGCACAGCGCCGAAGCCAGCGTGAAGACCGCCAGTGCGACCGTCCACACGCGACCGTGGCCGAAGCGGCCGCCCAGCCAGCCGGACGCGGGCAGGGAGACCGCCAGCGCGATCAGGTAACCGGTGACGATCCACTGCACCACCGGCAGCGTGCTGCCCAGCTCGGCCCGGACGGCCTCGACGGCCAGGTTGACCAGGGTCGAGTCGAGCATCGCGAGCAGGGCGCCGAGGCCGGTCACCGCGGCGATCTTCCAGGTGCGCGAAGGGATCACGGTTTTTATCGTACCGTGGTACTATAAAAACGTGCCGAAGCGAGTCGACCACGAGCAGCGGCGGCGGGAGCTGGCCGCCGCGCTGGTGCGCTGCGCCCGGGTGCGCGGCCTGCACGCGACCGGGTTCCGGGAGGTCGCGGCCGAGGCCGGGGTTTCGCCGAACCTGGTGCAGTACTACTTCCCGAGCAAGGAGCAGCTGCTCCAGGGCGGGCTGGTGCACGTGCGGGAGCGGATCACCGAACGGCTGCGGCAGCGGCTGGACGAGCTGCCCGCCGATCCGGAACGCCGGGTGCGGGCGATCCTGGCCGAACTGCTGCCGGTCGACGAGGCGAGCACCGATCTCTACTGCGTGCACGCCGCCTACGCCGCGCTGGCGCTGACCGAGCCGCTGCTCGCGGCGCAGCCGCACGCCGCCGGGCCCGACGAGTTGCACCCGCGGCTGACCGGGCTGCTGGCCGAGGCGGGGCTGGCCGAACCGCAGGTGGCCGCCGTCAACCTGCTCGCGCTGGCCACCGGCCTGTCCGCCTACGTGGTGTCCGGGTACCACCCGGTGGAAACCGCGCGCGCCGCGCTGGACGCGCAGCTGGACCTCGTCTTCGGCCGGTCGGGCTGACCGGTGCCCGCCGCCGCCGTTTCGGCCAAGCTGGGGGTGGAACGGACGAGGAGGCGGTCATGGCGGAAGGCCGGCGACCAGGACGGCTGCGGCGGCGGCTCGGCTGGGTGGCACTGGGGTTCGTGCTGGTGGTGGCGTTGCTCGCGGCGGTGGGGGCGTATGCGCTCGATCCCGGCGGTGATCCGCCGGACCCGGCCGGGCTGGGGGTGAACCCGCAGGTCGGCGCACCGGACGCGCAGACCGTTCCGACGGTCAACGGGGCGAACGTGATCGGCTGGCCCGAGGACAGGGCGCCGAACGCTCCGGCGGGGTTCACCGTGACCCGGTTCGCCGCCGGGCTGGACCACCCGCGCTGGCTCCGCGAACTGCCGAACGGCGACGTGCTCGCCGCCGAATCGGCCACCGCGCGGGGGGATTCGCTGTTCAGCTCGCTGTTCGACCTGGTGCGCGGCAACGACGGCTCACGCGGGCAGAGCGCCAACCGCATCACCCTGCTCCGCGACGCCGACGGTGACGGTATCGCCGAATTCCGCACGCCGTTCCTGGAGAACCTCAACCAGCCGTTCGGCATGGCGCTGATCGGTGAATCGCTGTACGTCGGCAACACCGACAGCGTGTGGCGGTATCCGTACCGCAGCGGGGAAACCCGGATCGGCGGGCCGGGGCAGAAGATCCTCGACCTGCCGGCGGGTGGTTACAACAACCACTGGACGCGCAACGTCGTCGCCGCGCCGGACGGGTCGAAGCTGTACGTGACCGTGGGTTCGGGCAGCAACATCGGCGAAAACGGGCTGGACAACGAAATCCGCCGGGGTGTGGTGCTCGAGGTCGATCCCGGCGGCACCGGCGAGCGGATCCTGGCCTCGGGCATGCGCAATCCCAACGGCCTCGACTTCGAACCGCGGACCGGTACACTGTGGACGGTGGTGAACGAGCGCGACATGCTCGGCGACGACGTGCCGCCGGACTACCTGACCCGCGTGCGCGACGGCGACTTCTACGGCTGGCCGTGGAGCTACTGGGGGCAGCGCGTGGACGACCGGGTCGAGCCGCAGCGGCCGGACCTGGTGTCGAAGGCGCTGGTACCGGACTACTCGCTCGGCGCGCACACCGCACCGCTCGGACTGGCTTTCTACCGGGGGACCACCTTTCCGGAGCGCTTCCGCGGCGGTGCGTTCGTCGGGGAGCACGGCTCGTGGAACCGGGGCCGCTCGGTCGGCTTCACCGTCGACTTCGTGCCGTTCCGCGACGGCATGCCCGCCGGGCCGCCGGAGGAGTTCCTCACCGGGTTCAAACCGGATCCGGACGACGACGACACCCACGGCCGCCCGGTCGGGGTGATCGGTACGAAAACGGGCAACCTGCTCGTCGCGGACGACGCGGGGAACACGGTGTGGCGGGTGGCCGCGGGATAGGGTGGCGGCATGGACATCGACTCGGGCCTGCTCGCCCCGGTTTGGGCGGGTACCGGGCTGGCGGCACTGGTTTCCGACGAAGCGTGGTTGCGCGCGATGCTCGACGCGGAGGTCGCGCTCGCGCGGGCGCAGGCCGAACTGGGCGTGATCCCGGCCGAGGCCGCCGAACGCATCGCGGCGGGTGTCCGAACGGGAGAGTTCGACCTGGCCGCGCTCGCCGAACAGGCCCGCGGGGCGGCGAATCCGGTGGTGGCGCTGGTCAAGCAGCTCAGCTCGGCGGTCGGTGCGGAAGCCGCCGAGTTCGTGCACCGCGGCGGCACCAGCCAGGACATCTTCGACTCCGCTTCGATGCTGATCGCCAAGCGTGCCCTCGAAACCATCGGAACCGATCTGCAGCGCACCGCCGGGGCGCTGGCCGGGCTGGCCGAGGAGCACCGCCGCACCCCGATGGCCGGGCGCACGCTCACCCAGCACGCCGTGCCGATCTCGTTCGGCCTCAAGGCGGCGACCTGGCTGCAGCTGGTGCTGGACGCACTGGAGCGGATCCGGGCGGTGGTGCTGCCGGCGCAACTCGGCGGGGCGGCGGGAACCCTGGCCGCGTACCAGGAATTCGCCGGGCGGCGGCCGATCGGCCCGGAGCTGGCGGCGGCGTTCGCGCGGCAGCTCGGGCTGGCCGAGCCGGTGCTGCCGTGGCACACCGCCCGCACGCCGGTCGCCGACCTCGGCGCGGCGCTGGCGTTCACCGCCGGGGCGCTGGGCAAGCTCGCGGTGGACGTGCAGGTGTTGTCCCGCACCGAAATCGGCGAGGTGGCCGAACCGGCCGCGGAAGGCCGCGGTGGTTCCTCGGCCATGCCCCAGAAGCGGAACCCGGTGCTGGCCACCCTGCTGCTCTCGGCGGCGAAGCAGGTGCCGCCGAACGCGCTGGTCCTGGTGCAGAGCCTGGTCGCCGAGGACGAGCGCGCCGGGGGCGGGTGGCACGCGGAGTGGCAGCCGCTGCGGGAGTGCCTGCGGCTGACCGCCGGTGCCGCCCGCACCGCGGCCGAACTCGCCGGTGGGCTGGAGGTGCACGCCGGGCAGATGCGGGAGAACCTCGAGCTGACCGGCGGTGGCATCGTCTCCGAACGGCTCACCGCCGCGCTGGCGTCGGCGATGGGCAAGTCGGCGGCCAAGGACCTGCTGGCCCGGCTGAACCGGGAGGCCGCCGCGGGCGGGCGCTCGTTCGCGGACGTGGTCGCCGCCGAGCTACCGGACGCACCCGGCGTCGGTGCCCCGGAGGAATACCTGGGTGCCTCGGCCGAACTGGTGGACCGGGTACTGGACCGCGCCGCGAACGTACTGGGGGAAAGATGACGGATGATCCGGCAATGGGCCTCTACGGCCTGAGCAAGCGCTTCGGCCCGACGGTCGCGGCGGACCGGGTGAGCCTCGAGGTGCCGCGCGGCTCGTTCTTCGGGCTGGTCGGGCCGAACGGGGCAGGCAAGACCACCTCGCTGTCCATGGCGGTCGGCCTGCTGCGGCCCGACGCGGGCACGGTGCGGATCTTCGGCACCGATCTGTGGCGGCAGCCGGACCAGGCCAAGGCGCTGGTCGGGGTGCTCCCGGACGGGCTGTCCATTCCGGAGCGGCTGACCGGCCGCGAACTGCTGACCTACCTGGGACGGCTGCGCGGGCTCGAACCGGCCGCGGTGGCCGAGCGCACCGAGGAACTGCTCGGCGTGCTGGAGCTGGCCGACGCCGAACGCACCCTGGTGATCGACTACTCCGCCGGGATGCGCAAGAAGATCGGGCTGGCGCTGGCCCTGCTGCACGCACCCCGCCTGCTCGTGCTGGACGAGCCGTTCGAGGCGGTGGACCCGGTTTCCGCGGCCACCATCCGCACCATCCTCAACCGGTTCGTCGCCTCCGGTGGCGCGGTGGTGCTCTCCAGCCACGTGATGGCGCTGGTCGAGCAGTTGTGCAGCCACGTCGCGGTGATCACCAGGGGCCGGGTGGTGGCCGCGGGCACGGCGGCCGAGGTCCGCGGCGACGGCACGCTGGAGGAGGCGTTCGTGCGGCTGGTCGGCGGGCGCACCGGCGGCGGGGAAGGACTGTCGTGGCTGGCGTCTTCGTCCGACTGAAGCTCCGCGTCCTGCGCAACTCGCTGCGGGGCAGCCGGATCGTCGGCTGGGTGCTCGGCGGGCTGTTCGGCCTGCTGGCCGCGGCGGGCACGATCCTGCTCGGCCTGGTGCCGTTCGACCGGCCGGAAACCCCGGTCGACCTGCTCTCCGCGGTCTACGCGCTGTGGTTGCTCGGCTGGGTGCTGGCCCCGGTGGCCACCGGTGGTGGTGACGAGACGCTGCGGCCGGAGCACTTCGCGCTGCTGCCGCTGCCGAACCGGCGGCTGGCCACCGGACTGCTGGCGGCCAGCCTGGTCGGGGTGACCACGCTGGTCAGCCTGATCGCCTTCGCCGGGCTGTTCGGCTACGGACTGCGGCTCGGGGCCGGCGCGGCGCTGACCGGGCTGGTTTTCGCGGTGCTGCAACTGCTGCTGGTGGTGCTGGTCTACCGGGTGGTGATGGCCGCGCTCGGGGCGCTGCTCAGTTCCCGCCGGGGCAAGGAACTCGGCATCCTGCTGGTCGCGCTGACCGGGCTGTCCGGTGTCGGGCTCAACTACGCGCTGAACGACGTGGGCCCGGCCATCATCGAGGGGCAGGCGCCCGGACTGGTGGCGGTGACGCGGGCGCTGCCGTCGGGCTGGGGTGCGGTCGCGGTGCGTGCCGCCGGTGACGGTTCCTGGGGCCTGGTCGCCTTGCTGCTCGCGGGCCTGGTGGTGCTGCTCGGGGTGCTGCTGGCGAGCTGGGGCGCGCTGCTGGCCAGGCGCCTGACCGCGCCGCCGTTCCGCGGTGCGGCACGGGTGCGCTCGGCCACGCGGCAGCCGGTTTCGGCGGTGTCACCGGTGGGTGCGGTGGTGCGCAAGGAACTCCGCACCTGGTGGCGGGACGCGCGGCGGCGGGTGGCGCTGATGGGCACGCTGATCATGGGCGTGGTGGTCTGCGTGGTGCCGTCGTTCTCCGGGCGGTCCGAGGCACCGCTGGCCCTGCTCGGCGTTTTTGTCGCGGTGTTCGCTTCGCTGCAGGCGGGCAACCTGTACGGCTTCGACGGCAGCGCGCTGTGGCACACGCTGGTCACCCCGGGCGCCCCGCGGGCCGACGTGCGCGGGCGCCAGCTCGCCTGGTTCGTGCTGGTCGCGCCGCTCGCGCTGGTGCTCGCCCTGGTCACCCCCGGGCTGAGCGGCCGGCCGGACCTCTACCCCTGGGTGCTCGCCACGCTGCCCGCGCTGCTCGGCGCCGGGGCCGGGGTGGTGCTGCTGCAGTCGGTCTACGTGGCCTACCCGCTGCCGGATCCGCGCCGCAACTCCAGCCCGTGGTCCTCCGGCGGGCGGCCCGGGTGCGCGCGGGTGCTGCTGATGCTGGCCATCACGCTGCTGCAGCTGGTCGCCGCGCTGCCGGTGGTGGCCGTGGAGATCGCCGGTTCGCTGACCGGCTCGGCGGTGCTGCAGTGGGCGGGGGTGCCGCTCGGCGTGCTCATCGGCGGCCTGGTCGCGTGGTGGTGGGGCCACCTCGCGGTGCGGCGGCTCACCGCACGCGGCCCGGAACTGCTGGGCACCGTCGCGAAGGAGGTCTGAGTCAGGCCCGCCGGGCCCGCACCCGCCGATAGCTGTAACCGAGCAGGACCAGCAGCACGATGCCGGACAGGATCAGGCTGGTGCCGGTGCTCCAGCCGGCCAGCGGCAGGCCGGGCACCAGGCCCCAGACCACGCCGGCGGCGATCAGCGCCAGCCCGGCCAGCACCGAACCGGTGATCCGCAGCGGCGAGGACACGCTGTCCTCGGCGGCCTTCATCGCGCGCTCCTGCACCGGGTCGACGTAGCGTTCCAGCTTCGGGAACACCGAGGCGAGGATGAGCAGCCCGGCCAGCACCAGCAGCAGGCCGGGCCCGGGCAGCACCAGCAGGACGACGCCGATCACCAGGATCAGCGCGCCGGCCACGGTCAGCAGCACGCGCTTCATCGGGACCAACCCTAACCGGGCGTGGCCGTCCGGGCCGGATGAGCGGCGTACTCGGTGAACGTTCCGGCCACGGTGAACCCGAGCCGCCGGTACACCGGTTCCCCCTCGGCCGACGCCTGCAGGACCAGGGCCGGGAAGCCCGCTTCGACGGCGGTGCGCATGGTCGCCAGCGTCATCGCCCCGCCGAACCCGCGCCGCCGGTGGCCGGCCAGCGTGCTGATGTTGTAGATGCCCGCGACCCCGGCGTGCAGGAAGACCTCGCCGGTGCACACCGGCACGCCGTCGTGGTAGCCGACCAGGTAACGCGCCGGGCAACCGGGCGCCAGCGCGAGCCGAGCCGTTCGCGTGACGAAGTCCACCACGGTCTCGGCGGGCGGCTCCCAGTTCGCGGCCAGCACCCGGGCGTAGTCGTCCAGTTCGGCTGCCGTGCGGGCCCGGCGGATGTCCAGGCCCACCGCCGGTTCCGCGGGCAGCGGACCGTCCACGGTGGTGGACATCGCGGCTTCGGTCTCGCTCGCGAGCAGGCCCGCGGCGGCCAGCCGGTCCGGCAGGTCGGATGGCGTGGAGGCGGGCCCGACCCACCAGGAGAACGGCCGCGGCCCCAGCGACCGCAGCACCTCGGTGATCCGGTGGTCCGCTTCCCGGTCGCCGAAGCGGGCTCGGGCGACGATGTTGTAGGTGTCGTCGTCGAGCCCGCTGTCGGCGATCAGCAGGTCGCCGGGCTCGTGCACGGTCATGCCCGGCGACCCGCGGTGCAGGTGGCAGGCGTGCTCGGCGAGATTGGCCTCGGCGGCCTCGGCGGGGTTCACCCGGCCGATGATCCCAGTGCCTGGTCGAGATCGGCCCACAGGTCCTCGACGTCCTCCAGGCCGACGGAGATCCGCAGCAGCTGCTCGCTGATGCCGCCGTCGGCGCGGTCGGCCGGGTCCAGGATGTGGTGGCTGAGCGAGCCGGGGTGCTGGATGAGGCTGTCCACGCTGCCGAGGCTGACCGCGGGGGTGAACAAGCGCACGGCGCCGATCACCGCGTGCGGGTCGCCGTGGACCTCCACCGCCAGCATCGGCCCGCCGCCGGTCATCTGCTTCTCCGGCCGGTTCTCGTTCCGCCCCGGGTAGTGCACCTCGGCGACCCGGGGGTGCCCGGCCAGCCGGTCGGCCAGTTCGGCGGCGGTCTCGGAAGCCGCCTTCACCCGCAGCGGCAGCGTGGACAGCCCGCGCAGCAGCAGGTAACCGGCCAGCGGGTGCAGCATCGCGCCGGTGAGGAACCGCAGCTGACGGAGCTTGCGCGCGTACTGCTCGTCACACGCCACCACCCCGCCGAGCACGTCGCCGTGGCCGCCGAGGAACTTGGTGGCGCTGTGCAGCACGATCCGCGCCCCGTGCTCGGCCGGGCGTTGCAGGACCGGGGTGGCGAAGGTGTTGTCCGCGAGCAGCGGGACCGGGCCGCAGGCGTCGGCCAGCCGCCGGAGGCCGGTCTCGGACAGCGTCGGATTGGCCGGGGTCTCGACGACGACCAGCCCGGTGTCCTCCCGGATCGCCCCGGCGACCTCCTCCCGCCCGGCGAAGGTGACCTCGTTGCCGAGCAGCCCGGAGGCGATCAGGTGGTCGCTGCTGCCGTACAGCGGCCGGACCGCCACCACGTGCGGGCGGCCCGACGAGACCCCGGCGAGCAGGCAGGCCGACAGCGCCGCCATGCCGCTGGCGAAGGCGACGGCCGCTTCGCAGCCCTCCAGTTCGGCCAGCGCGGTTTCGAACCGGGCGACGGTCGGATTGCCGGCCCTGGCGTAGACCGGCGGGCCGTCCACCTGGGCGCCGGTGCAGAGCACGTCGAGGCGGTCGGCCTCGGCGCGGCTGTCCCGCGAGGGGTGGGTGGTGGACAGGTCGAGCGGGACCGCGTGCACGCCGAGTTCCACCAGGTCGTCGCGGCCGGCGTGCACGGCACGGGTGTTCAGTGTGGTCATGCGGTGAACCTGGCAGCCGGACCGGGCCGCGGCCACCGGTACCGGACTATGTTCGGCGCATGGAGCAGAACGTGCGCCTGGATTCGGTGGACGCCGAGATCCTGCGGCGGTTGCAGAACGACGGACGGCTGGCGAACAAGGAACTGGCGGCGGCGGTCGGCATCGCGCCGTCGACCTGCCTGGACCGGGTGGCGCGGCTGCGGCGGGCCGGGGTGATCACCGGCTACACCGCCCAGGTCGACCCGGCCGCGGTGGGCCGCCCGATCGAGGCGCTGCTGGCGGTGCAGGTGCAGCCGCACGCCCGCCCGCTGGTCGACCCGTTCGTCACCCACCTGCTCGGCCTGCCGGAGACCCGGGCGGTGCACCACGTGACCGGGCCCGACGACTTCATCGTGCACGTCGCCTGCGGCAGCAGCCAGGACCTGCAGCGGCTGGTGCTCGACGAATTCACCGCGCGCCCCGAGGTGGCCCGGCTGCAGACGCACCTCATTTTCGCCACCTGGCCGGGCGGCCCGCTCACCCCATACCCGGGCCGGACCTCCACAAAGGACCCGCGCTGAGCCGCTTTCCGGCGGGGGTGGGCCGGGAAATGCGACCGGCAATTCCACGATGCGGTGCCGGTGGGCCGGGCGCCCGATCCGGCAAATGGCGGATCTGCCCCCGGCCGGCCCGGCGCCGCCCGGCCCGGAGCCGCGGCCGGGTGGCGCTAGGCCGATCGGGCCACGCATAACAGGTGTTTCCACTGCCGCCACCGGCGGCATTTGCCGGGGCCGGTCGATTCGCCACCGCCGGTGCACCGCCCTGAACTGCGGCGTCCTGTGTGGACCGCCCGTTTCTTGTCCGGCGTGCAACCGGATTGCCGGGTCGTTCGAGATCCGGCTTTCGCCACCGGCACCGAGAATGAGAAACTATTCCCGGCGGGGCCTCGCACGCCGCGACTGCCGTGCCCGTTATGGTGCGGCTTGCTGATCAACGAAGCGGGAAGAGAGCACATTATGGCGCAGAAGGTTCTGGTCGAGATGATCGACGACATCGACGGCGAGATCGCCACGCAGACCGTGCCGTTCGGTTTGGACGGTGTCTCCTACGAGATCGACCTGTCCGACGACAACGCCGCCAACCTGCGCGAAGAACTGGCCCGGTTCATCGCGGCCGGTCGGCGCACCGGCGGCCGCAAGGTGCGCCTGGCCACCGGCGAGTCGGCTTCCTCCTCCAGCGGGGCCGACCGCGAGCGGGCCCGGCAGGTCCGGGAGTGGGCCAGGGAGAACGGCTACCAGGTTTCCGAACGCGGCCGCATTTCGGCCGAAATCACCGAAGCCTTCGAGGCGGCGCAGCGCAAGCCCGCCGCGGCTGCCGCCAAGGCCCCGCGCAAGCGCGCCACCCGCAAGAAGGCCGCGGCGAAGTAGTGCCCGCCCAGTCCGGCGCCGCCGGTTCCGGGTGGACCCTCCACTCCGGACCGGTGGCGCCGGACCGCGCGGCCCGGTTAGGCTGCCGGGCATGGGGGCGGCCCACGAGGAACTGGTGACCGGGCGGCTGAGCCTGCGCCGCCCCCGCACCGCCGACATCGACGCCATCCTCGCCATTCACCGCGATCCGCTGGCCTGTGCGCACAACCCGTCCGATCGGCTCACCGCGCGTGACGAAGCCGAACGGCTTTTCCACCGCTGGGACGCGCATTGGTCCGGTTACGGCTTCGGCTATTGGGCCGTGCGCCCGGCCGGGCAGCCCGATCCCGCCGGTTTCTGCGGGCTGAAAGTGGTCCGCCTCGGCGACCGGCTGGTGCTCAACCTGTTCTACCGTTTCGCCCCCGCGCACTGGGGTGACGGCCTGGCCACCGAGGCCGCCACTGCCGTGGTGGAATGGGCCGCCGCGCACCAGCCGGGCTATTCCGTGATCGCCCGCGTCCGCCCGGCGAATACCGCCTCGGCGAAGGTCGCCACCCGCGCCGGCCTGACCAGAGCCACCCACCTGGACGGCCCCGGCCACGACGGGCACGACCTCGTCTTCACCGCGACGGCGAATTAGCCGATTTTGGCCAGGCGCGGTCGCCGAGCAGGGAGAGGGCGGCGGGCAGGAGCACACCGCGGACCACGGTGGCGTCGATGAAGACGGCGACCGCCATTCCCAGGCCGAGCATTTTGTACTCGATGGCGGTCAGCGTGAGGAAAACCGCGAACACCGCGATCATGATCACCGCGGCGCTGGTGACCACGCCGGAACTGGCGCCGATTCCGCGGACGATGGCACCACGGGCGTCGCCGGGGGTGAAGCGTTCGTGGATGCGGCTGAGGATGAAGATGTGGTAGTCCATGCTCAGGCCGAAAAGCAGCACGAAGACGAACAGCGGCAGCCAGCCGACCACCCCGCCGTACGCGGTGAAACCGAGTTGCGCGCTCAGATTGCCGTACTGGAAGACCCAGGTCAGCACGCCGTAGGCGGCGCCGAGGGAGAGCAGGTTCAGCACGATCGACACCAGCGGGATGGCGATCGAGCGGAACGCCGCGGCCAGCAGGACGAACGCCAGCACCAGCACGAAGGCGAAGACGAACGGGCTGCGTTCGGCTATCCGGCCGGCGAAGTCGTACGGGGAGGCCGTGCGGCCGCCGACGGCGTGCTCCGCCTTGCCGTCGAAGGTGGCGGGCAGCACCCGGGTGCGCAGGTGTTCCAGCGCCGCCGTCGATTCCGGGCCGGTGCCGCCGCCGGCCAGCGGGACCCGGACCACCGTGGCCGCGCCGACCTCGGTGACGGTGACCGGTTCGAACAGCTTGCCCCCGCTGTCGGCGACCCGCTGCCGTAGCTCGCCGATGGCCGGGCCCAGGTCTTCGCGGGCGTTCCACAGCACCACGCGCGCCGGGGTCGGCATACCGGGGAAGGCCTCGCCCATCCGGACCGCCGCGTCGACGGCGGGCACGTCGCGCGGCAGGCTCTGCGTGATCGCCGCGTCCTGCAGCCGCATGCCCAGCGCCGGGGCGGCGGTCAGCAGCAGCGCGAGGGTGGCCAGGCCGCCCCAGAGGAGCGGCCGCTTCACCACGGCGGACGCGATCGAGGCCCACGCCCGCGATTCCCGCGCGGTGGTCCGGCCCCGGCCGAACCACGGCAGGCGCAGCGCGTCGATCCGGTCGCCCAGCAGGGAAAGCAGCGCCGGCAGCACGGTCACCGAGCCGAGCACGGCCAGCCCGACCACCAGCGCCGTGCCGATGGTCAGGCCGCGGAACACGCCGAGCCCGGTGCCCAGCAGGCCGGTCAGGCACAGCACCACGGTCAGCCCGGAGACCACCACCACCCGGCCGGAGGTGCGGGCGGTGATCCGCAGGGCGTCGGCGGTGGTGCGCCCGGCGAGCCGTTCCTCCCGGTGGCGCCGCAGCACGAACAACGAGTAGTCCACCCCGACCGCGACCCCGATCAGCAGCACCAGCGCCGAACCCGCGCTGTTGAACGGCACCACCTTCCCGATCACCGCGAGCAGCGAGAAGGTGGCGGCGACCACGGTCAGCGTCAGCAGCACCGGCAGCCCGGCGGCCACCAGCGAGCCGAAGACCACCACCAGGATCAGCAGGGTGACCGGCAACGAGAGCAGGTGCGACCGGCCGAGATCGCTTTGGATCGCCTCGTCGACCGCGCCGGTCATGCTGCGGTCGCCCGCCTGCACCACCCGGACGCCCGGGTGCCGGGCCGCGACCGCCTCGACGGTTCCGGTCGCCGCCCTGGCGTTCGCCGCGAGCTGCTCGCGCGGGCCGCTGAGGTGGAAGGTGACCAGGAACGACCGGCCGTCGGCCGAGACCAGGTTCCCGCCGTCCGGATCGGCGGGGGAGCGGACTCCGGTGACCTCGGTGCGGGCCCGCAGCGCCGTGGTCAGGTCCGCGACAGCGGGCTGCGGGTCGACTGGCGCAATCGCTTGCACCAGCACGTTCTCGTGCACGGGTTCGTCGGCGCCCTGGGCGCGCAGCACGGTCTGGACCCGGCCGGACTCGCCGGGATCGGTGTTGGGGGCGTCCGGGCCGGTGGCCAGGAAGCTGATCGCCACGGTGAGCGCGACCAGGGCGAACCACCCGGCGATCGCCTTGCCGCGGTGCTCGGCCGACCAGGCGGCGACTCTTTCCACCGTCGCGCGGCGGCCTGCCGATTTGCCATCGGGCAGCATGAACTGGTGTCCTTTCGGTGAAGGGGTACGACGCGAAGGACTCGCCCTCGGGCGAGGTGGTGCTTCTTCTCCTGGGCCGCCGAGCTGCAACTCGGCGGCCCAGACCTGTTCACTCGACTTCCTTGAGGATCCTTTCCACCCCGGTCAGCCGGTTGCGCAGCTCGGCGAGCTGCCGCTCGGTCTCCTCCTGGCTGCGCACCGCGCGCTCGGCCAGTTCGCGATAGGCGTCTTCCCTGGCCAGGGCGGCCTTCGCGCGGTGGGTCACGGCCAGCTGCCAGATCGCCACCGTGAGCACGGTGGTGATCAGCAAGCAGATGCCGATCACCCCGGCCAGTTCCTGCCAGTCGTTGTCGCTCATGCCCCAGATCCCTTCTCGCCGGGCTCGCTCAGCGTCTCGGCCGCCTCCGCGATCGACCGCGGGGTCAGCTCGTAGGCGAACGGCGTCACCTCGTAGAACTTCATCGCCTTGCCGTCGGCCGACAGCTCCAGCTGGGCGGTGACCAGCCCGGCCGCTTCGAGCTTGCGCAGGTGCACCTGCAGCAGCGCGCGGCTGATGCCCAGCTCGCGCGCCAATTCGCTGACGTAGTACCGCTGCCGCGCGAGCGTGGCCACCACCCGCACGCGGTGGGGGTTGGCCAGCGTCGCCAGGACGCGCACCAGCTCGTCCCCGGTCGGGCTCACCACGCGGACCTGCACATGCCAAAGAAAGTTAGCAGGTGCAGAGTCGAGTTGGCCAGTGCGGGGTCAGGCGGCGCGGCGCAGGGTGCCGCCGAGGATGCGGCGGTGGATGTCCAGCGCCGCCCCGGACTTGTTCAGGGTGATGTAGTGCAGGCCGGGGGCGCCCTCGGCGAGCAGGCGTTCCGCCATCGCGGTCGCGTGGTCGACGCCGATCCGGTAGGCGTCCTCCGGCGTCGCCCGCTCCAGTGCCTCGGCCAGTGCCGGCGGGAACGAGGCGTCGCTCAGCTCGGCGAACCGGCGGATCTGCCGGAAGTCGGTGGCGGGCATGATCTCCGGGATGATCGGCGTGGCGCAGCCCGCCGCTTCGACCCGGTCGCGCAGGCGCAGGTAGTGCGTCACGTCGAAGAACATCTGGGTCACCGCGTAGTCGGCCCCGGCCCGGCACTTCGCCACGAACCACCGGGTGTCGCTGTCCACATCGGACGATCGCGGGTGCAGCTCCGGGTAGGCCGCCACACCGACCGAGAAGTCACCGATCTCCTTGACCATCGCCACCAGTTCGGCCGCGTAGGTGAAGCCCTCCGGGTGCGCGATCCACCGCGCCCGCGGGTCGCCGGGCGGGTCCCCGCGCAGCACCAGCACGTCCCGGATGCCCGCGCCCGCGTACTGCCCGACGATCTGCCGCAGTTCGGCCACCGAATGCCCCACCGCGGTCAGGTGCGCCACCGCCCGCAGCGTCGTGTCCGCGACGATCGCCTCGGTCATGCTCACCGTGCGGTCCCGCGACGAGCCACCGGCGCCGTAGGTCACCGAAACGAACGTCGGCGCGAGCGCCTCCACCCGCCGCACGGACTCCCAGAACCGCCGTTCGCCCACCTCGGTCTTGGGCGGGAAGAACTCGAAGGAGAAGCAGGGGCGGCCGGTGGCCAGTTCCTCACGCAGCGTGGTCATCGGCGGGCTCCCGTGTTGAAGTACTTCGCCTCGGGGTGGTGCAGCACGATCGCGTCGGTCGACTGCTCCGGGTGCAGCTGGTACTCCTCGGACAGCTCCACGCCGATGCGCGACGGGTCCAGCAGGGCGGCGATCTTCGCCCGGTCCTCCAGGTTCGGGCACGCGCCGTAACCGAGGGAGAACCGGGCACCGCGGTACTTCAGCGTGAACATGTCCTCGACCGCCGCCGGATCTTCGTGCGCGTAACCGAGTTCCGCCCGCACGCGGGCGTGCCAGTACTCGGCGAGCGCTTCGGCCAGCTGCACCGAAAGCCCGTGCAGTTCCAGGTAGTCGCGGTAGGCGTCGGCGGCGAACAGCTCGGCGGTCCGCTGCCCGATCCGCGAGCCGACCGTGACGATCTGCAGCCCGACCACATCGGTTTCCCCGGACTCCTCGGGCCGGAAGAAGTCGGCCAGGCACAGCCTGCGCCCACGCGGCTGCCGCGGGAAGGTGAACCGGGTGCGTTCCGAACCCGTCTCGGACAACAGGATCAGATCGTCCCCTTTGGACACGCAGGGGAAGTAGCCGTAGACGACGGCGGCTTCGAGCAGGTTCGCCGTGTGCAACTCGTCCAGCCAGCCACGCAGTCGCGGCCTGCCCTCGGCTTCCGCGAGTTCCGCGGCGGACTTGCCCTTCAACCCCCACTGCCCCTTGAACAACGCGTCTTCGTCCAACCAGGACGCGTAGTCCTTCAGCGGAATGCCCTTGACCACCCGCGTGCCCCAGAACGGCGGCTCCGGTACCGGGTGGTCGACGGCGACGTCGGAGCGCACCGAACCCTCGTCCGGCGGCGGCGCCGGCACTTCGCTGGTGCGGGCGACCCGCCGTGGCTTCAGCTCCGGCAGCTTCGCGCCCGGCACCCCGCGTTTGACCGCGATCAGCGCGTCCATCAGGCGCAGGCCCTCGAAGGCGTCGCGGGCGTAGCGGACCTCGCCGTCGTAGATCTCGTGCAGGTCCTGTTCCACGTAGGCGCGGGTGAGCGCGGCCCCGCCCAGGATGACCGGGTACTCGGCGGCCAGCTTCCGCTGGTTCAGCTCCTCCAGGTTCTCCTTCATGATCACCGTGGACTTCACCAGCAGCCCGGACATGCCGATCACGTCGGCCCGGTGCTCGGCGGCGGCCTCCAGGATCGCCGACACCGGCTGCTTGATGCCCAGGTTCACCACGGTGTAACCGTTGTTGGACAGGATGATGTCGACCAGGTTCTTGCCGATGTCGTGCACGTCCCCGCGCACGGTGGCCAGCACGATCGTGCCCTTCCCGGCCGCGTCGGACTTCTCCATGTGCGGTTCGAGGTGCGCCACCGCGGTTTTCATCACCTCGGCCGACTGCAGCACGAACGGCAGTTGCATCTGCCCCGAGCCGAACAGCTCGCCGACCACCTTCATGCCTTCGAGCAGCGTGTTGTTGACGATGTCGAGGGCTTTCTGCGATTCCAGCGCCGCGTCGAGATCGGCTTCCAGGCCGTTGCGCTCGCCGTCGATGATGCGGCGCCGCAACCGCTCGTCCAGCGGCAGCGCGAGCAGTTCCTCGGTTTTGCCCGCCTGCATGGACCTGCTGTCCACGCCTTCGAACAACGCCAGGAACTCCTGCAGCGGGTCGTAGCCTTCCCGGCGCCGGTCGTAGATGAGGTCCAGCGCCACTTCGCGCTGCTCGTCGGCCAGCCGGGCGATCGGCAGGATCTTCGCCGCGTGCACGATCGCCGAGTCGAGTCCGGCTTCCACGCATTCGTTGAGGAACACCGAGTTGAGCACCATGCGTGCGGCGGGGTTGAGGCCGAACGAGATGTTCGACAGGCCGAGCGTGGTCTGCACCTCGGGGTGGCGGCGCTTGAGTTCGCGGATCGCCTCGATGGTGGCGATGCCGTCCCGGCGCGACTCCTCCTGCCCGGTGGCGATGGTGAAGGTGAGGCAGTCGACGATGATGTCGCACTCCCGCACGCCCCAGTTGCCGGTGAGGTCGGCGATCAGCCGTTCGGCCACGGCCACCTTGTGCTCGGGGGTGCGGGCCTGGCCCTCCTCGTCGATGGTCAGCGCGATCAGCGCGGCACCGTGCTCCACCGCCAGCCGGGTGATCCTGGCGAATCGCGAGTCCGGGCCGTCGCCGTCCTCGTAGTTGACCGAGTTGAGCACCGCGCGCCCGCCGAGCTTCTCCAGCCCGGCCCGGAGCACCGCCGGTTCGGTGGAGTCGAGCACGATCGGCAGCGTGGAGCTGGTGGCGAGGCGGCCGGCCAGCTCGGCCATGTCGGCGACCCCGTCGCGGCCCACGTAGTCCACGCAGAGGTCGAGCAGGTGCGCGCCTTCGCGGATCTGCTCGCGGGCCAGTTCGACGCAGTCGTCCCAGCGCGCTTCGAGCATCGCCTCGCGGAACTTCTTGGAACCGTTGGCGTTCGTGCGTTCCCCGATGGCCAGGTAGGCGGTGTCCTGCCGGAACGGCACGGTCTGGTACAGCGACGCCGCACCCGGCTCGGGCCGCGGCTCACGCGGTGACGGCTGGAGGCCGCGGACCCGCTCGACCACCTGCCGCAGGTGTTCCGGGGTGGTCCCGCAGCAGCCGCCGACCAGCGAAATGCCGTAGTCGCGGATGAACGACTCGTGCGCGTCGGCCAGTTCGGCCGGGCTCAGCGGGTAGTGCGCGCCGTTGGCCCCGAGCACCGGCAGCCCGGCGTTCGGCATCGCGGACACCCGGGTCCGCGCGTGCCGCGCGAGGTAACGCAGGTGCTCGCTCATCTCGGCGGGACCGGTGGCGCAGTTCAGCCCGATCAGGTCGATGCCCAGCGGTTCCAGCGCGGTCAGCGCGGCCCCGATCTCCGAGCCCAGCAGCATCGTGCCGGTGGTCTCCACGGTGACCTGCACCAGCAGCGGCAGTTCGAGCCCGGCTTCGGCGAGCGCCCGCTTGGCCCCGATCACCGCGGCCTTGGTCTGCAGCAGGTCCTGCGTGGTCTCCACCAGCAGCGCGTCGGCACCGCCGGAGATCAGCCCGGCGGCGTTGTCGCGGTAGGCGTCGCGCAGGTTCGCGTAGGCCGCGTGCCCGAGCGTGGGCAGTTTGGTGCCCGGTCCCATCGAGCCGAGCACCCAGCGCGGACGGCCGTCGGCGGCGAACTCGTCGGCCACCGACCTGGCGATCCGCGCGCCCGCCTCGGCCAGTTCGAAGATGCGGTGGGCGATCTCGTACTCGCCCAGCGCGGCCAGGTTCGTGCCGAAGGTGTTGGTCTCCACGCAGTCCACGCCGACGGCGAAGTACGCCTCGTGCACCGAGCGCACGATGTCGGGGCGGGTCACGTTGAGCACTTCGTTGCAGCCTTCGAGCTGCTGGAAGTCGTCCAGGCTGGGGTTCTGCTCCTGGAGCATGGTGCCCATCGCCCCGTCCGCGACCACCACCCGGCTCGCCAGCGCCGCCCGCAGTGCCGCCACCCGATCCGTCATGTGCGGTCCGCCAATCCTGCTTCGATCTCGTCGGCGGCCGCCTGCCCGTAGCTCTCGGCCGCCCGGGCGGCCAGGTCGGCGGCGACCAGCTTGTACTCCTGCGGCCCGACCGCCTCCAGCACGGCCGTGGCCAGCGTGCAGCCGAGCTGCGCGGCGCGTTCGTCCGGCCAGCCCCAGGCGAAACCGGCCAGGTAACCGGCGCGGAAGGCGTCGCCGACGCCGGTCGGGTCGGCGACGTCGTGCGCGGGCACGGCGGGCACGCGCAGCGACCGCGGGCCGTCGATGGCCACGCCCTCCTCGCCGTAGGTGGTGATCCAGGTGCGCACCCGGCCGAGCACCTGGCGCCGCGTCCAGCCGGTGCGTTCCTGCAGCAACGCGGCTTCGTACTCGTTGGTGAACAGGAACCGCGCGCCGGTCACCAGCTGCCGGGTCTGCTCGCGGTCCAGGGTGGCCAGCTGCTGCGACGGGTCGGCGGCGAACGGCACGTCCAGCTCGCGGCACTGCTCGGTGTGCCGCAGCATCGCCTCGGGGTCGTCGGGGGCGAGCACGGCCAGGTCGATCGGGCCGAAGCGGCTCAGGTCGATCTCCTTGGCCTCGGCCATCGCGCCGGGGTAGAAGGTGGCGATCTGGTTCTGCACGAGATCGGTGGTGCAGGTGAACCGCGCGGTGTGCCGGTGCTCGCTGATCAGCACCGCGGCGGTGTCGACGCCGTGGTCGCGCAGCCAGTCGCCGTAGTCGCCGAAGTCGGGGCCGACCGCACCGGCCAGCAGCGGGCGCAGCCCGAGCCTGCCGAGGCCGAAGGCGATGTTCGCGGCCACCCCGCCCCGCCGGACCTCCAGCCGGTCGGCCAGGAACGACAGCGAGACGCGGTCGAGCCGGTCGGCGAGGAACAGTTCGCTGAACTTCCCCGGGAAGGTCATCAGGTGGTCGGTGGCGATCGAGCCTGCCACGGTGATGCGCACGGCGGTCCTCCCTCGGCCTGGAACCCCAGTTTCGGCGCGGTGGACCCCGGCCCTTCTTTTCGACAGTCACATGTGATCTGGGTCACTTGACTGAAACGTTCCGGAAGCAGCCGGTAGAAAAACAGGTGCGGCTCGCGGCCGTGCTCAGTGTCGTCCGTTCACCCGCCGGGGGTTTCCACGCGTGGCCGTTGTCAGTCCCGTTCGTCCGCAGCTGCCGCCCGCGCTCCCCGTCGTCCCGGCGCCGTGGCCCGGCCGCCGCCTGCGGATCCTGCTGCACGCCTGCTGGATCACCGCGCTCGCCGTGGTGGCCGAACTGCGCATCGGCCGGTTCGGCTTCCACCCCTCCGACCAGGGTTTCGTGCTCGCGCAGAGCTGGCGGATCCTGCACGGCGAGATCCCGCACGCCGACATCGTCTCGGCGCGGCCGCTGGCTTCGGCGCTGCTGCACACCGTGGACTTCTTCCTGCCGGGGCCGCTGTTCGTGGTCTCCGGCGTGCTGTCGATGCTGGAGCTGACCCTGGCCACCGTGGCGCTGGCCGCGCTGGTCACCCGGCGCCCGGTGCTGAGCTGGGGGCCCGGCTTCACCGCGCTGGTGGCCGCGGCGGCACTGGTCAACCTCAACGGCTTCCCGATGATGGCCTGGCACACCATCGACGGCATCGCGCTGGTCGCCTGCGGGGCGTGGGCGCTGGACGCGGGACTGCGCTCGGGCCGTGCCTGGCCGCGCCGGCTGGGGCTGTTCCTGTTCGGCTTGGCCGGTTTCGTCAAGCAGGGGTTCCTGATCGGCATCGTGCTGGCGGCGGTGTGGTCGCTGCTGCACCCGGCGACCCGCGCGGGCGCGCTGCGGGCGTGGCGGTGGTGGCGCCGGACCGTGCTCGACCTGCTGGTGCTCGGCTCGTTCCCGCTGGCCTACGTCGCGGTGGTGTGGCTGGCCGACGGCTACGAGTCGATGTACGCCCAGGTCGCCACCGGGTTCCCGGCGTACGGGCAGCGGCTGGTCGCGTTCTGGGTGGACGAGTTCCACTTCACCCTGGACGGCGTGCCGCTGCCGCGCACCCCGTTGCCGCTGATCTTCGCCTTCGCGGCGATCGCGGTGCTGCTGGTGGGGGTGCGGCTGGCCGGGTGGGCGTGGCCGGACCGGCTGCTGGTGCTCGCGGGCACCGCGGTGGTGGTCCTGGCGGCGGGCGGGGGGTTCTACGGTCGCGAGCCGCGCTGGGCCGACGTGCTGTGGTGGGCGGCGGTCGCCGCGCTGGTGGTGGCCACGGTGTTCCGGCGGCGGGTGCCGCCGGCGGCGTTGCTGGTGGTGGCGCTCGGGTACATGATCAGCCTGTCGTGGGGGGTGGACACGCCGTCGTTGCTGGCGGGCAGCCTCGGCCTGACCGCGGTGCTGCTGCTGGTGGAGCGCATGCCGCCGGTGCCGTCGCCGGGCAGGCGGGGCACCGCGCTGGCCGGGGTGGTGGTGCTCGCGGTGGCCGGTTTCGCCGTGGTGCAGCGCCACGACCGCGCGCCGTACCTGGACCAGCCGCAGGCCGCGCTGACCGAGGACCTCGGCTCGGTCACCCCGGAAATGCGCGGCATCATGACGAATCCGGCCACCTACCGGTACGTTTCCCAGCTCAATTCCTGCCTGCGCCGCTTCCCGGCGTCGAAGGTGGCGGTGCTGCCGGACAACCCGTTCGCCTACCCGGTGTTCGGCCTGCGCAATCCGTACCCGGTGGAATGGCCGCTACCCCTGGAACTCGTCGGCGACGGCCCAATGCGGATGATCACGCGCACCGAGCAGCTGAACCGCGAGGGGGACTACCTGGTGCTCTTCCAGACCGTGCGGCCGGAGGTGCTGGCGGCCGGCGGTGAGGTACCGCGCTGGGTCGCCCCGGACACCCCGATCTTCGACCACGCGGACCTGGAAAACGACATCAAGGCCCGGCTGACCGGCCGTGACGTCACCTGCGGCAGCTTCGTCGGGAAATGGGCACCGCGCTGACACCGAGTTCCTGTCGACCTGACAATTGACTAAGCTGCCGCGCGTGCCACCCCAGCGCCGCGCTCGCCAAAAGGTCAACATCACCGCCGACCTGGTCATCCTGACCATTCGGGACGGGCGCCTGCACGTGCTGCTCGTCGAACGGGCCAACGAGCCGTTCGCCGGGCGGCTCGCGTTGCCGGGCGGATTCCTGCGTGGCCGCGAGAGCCTGGACGAGACCGCCGCCCGGGAACTGGCCGAGGAAACCGGGATGGACGCGGCGGCGCTGCACCTGGAGCAGCTGGGCGTCTACTCCGCCCCGGATCGGGATCCGCGTGAACCGCGCGTGCTCACCTGCGCCTACCTGGCGATCGCGCCCGATCTGCCGCTGCCGTCGGCGGGATCGGACGCACGAGCCGCGCAGTGGACCGCGGTGGCCGACGCCGAACGAACCGCGCTCGCCTTCGACCACGACAAAATCCTGCAGGACGCGGTGGAGCGGGCGAGGGATCGCCTGCAGTACACCACGATGGCCACCGCGTTCTGCGGGAGCGAATTCACCATCGGTGAACTCTGCGCGGTCTACGAGACCGTGTGGGGCGTGGAACTGGACAAGCCCAACTTCCACCGCAAGGTCACCGACGCCAGGGGATTCGTGGTGCCCACCGGGGCCAAGCGGCGGACCGCCGGTGGCAGGCCGGCCGCGCTCTACCGGGCCGGGGCGGCGGAGCTGCTGGTGCCGCCGATGATGCGGCCGAGGGCCGCCTGAGGCGGGTGCGCCTCCGGGGCGGCGGTCATGGCGTAGCTGCCGACGCTGAGCCCGAGGACCAGGCCGGCGAGGAAGGTCAGGACCACCGTGTGCACAGCGCTTTTGAAGGTGCAGTAGATCTTCACGTCGCCAACCCCGTTCGTGTCAAAGTGACAACAACTGGCTTCACGGTAGGATCCGCGGACACTTCGTGTCAAGTTGACAATAACTTCAGGGTTGAGGTCTGCCCGCTTGGCTGCGCAGCAGGGCGGGGTGCAATTGGGTGGCGGGGCCCTTGCGGTAGAGCGAGGCGGGGCGCCCGCCCTGCCGGGTGGTGCGGCCGCCGGTCGGCACCAGGAACCCCTCCACGCCGGTGATCTTCCGGTGGAAGTTGCGCGGGTCCAGTTCCGCGTCCCAGACGATCTCGTAGATGCGCCGCAGGTCGGTGACGGTGAACTCGGGTCCGCAGAAGGCTGCGGCCAGGGTGGTGTACTCCAGTTTGCTCCGGGCCCGCTCGACCCCGTCGGCGAGGATCGTCTTGTGGTCGAACGCCATCGGGGTGCGCTTGCGCAGCACCTTCTGCACGGGCGTCCACAGCGCCGAACTGGCGTCCCCGCCCGCGACCGGGGAGGGCAGGTCCGGCACCAGTGCCAGGTAGCAGACGGTCAGGACGCGGCGGCGGGGATCCCGGTCGGGGCGGCCGTAGGTCTGCAACTGTTCCAGGTGGAGTTCGCCGGCGTCCAGGCCGGTCTCTTCGGCCAGTTCCCTGGCCGCGGCGTGGTCGATGTCCTCCCCGGTGTCGGCGAGGAAGCCGCCGGGCAGGGCGGGCATGCCGCGGAACGGCTCGATCCCGCGTTCCACCAGCAGCACCTGCAGTGCGTCGTCCCGCACGGTGAGTACGACGAGGTCGACCGCCACGGCGATCTCCGGGATCGTCCAGTCGTCAGTCATGCCGCTTCCGAGTGTCCACATGCAACAGCATACCTCCGCTGCGGGGTTTCCCTTGGATGGAAGGGAACTTTCTAATCGTCATATTGACGATAAGTGGGACGCTGGGCTAGCCTCGGATGCGCCTGGCCGGCTTGGCCCGGTACCGACCGCAACGGAGTTGACCGATGATCGTGATGCTGACCGCGCTCGAAGTGGAATACGCGGCGGTGCTGGCGCAGCTGAGGGACACGCGTACCCACGAACACCGGGAGGGCACGCGGTTCGTCGTCGGAGCCCTGGCTGCCCAGCCGGACCGGGAGGTGGCGCTCGCGGAGATCGGCATGGGCAATCTCGGTGCCGCCGCGCTCACCGAGCGGGCAGCGGCCGAGTTCGCCCCGTCGGTGATGATGTTCGTCGGCGTGGCCGGTGCTCGTACGGACTGGCTCGAACTGGGCGACGTCGTGGTCGCCACCCGGGTGTACGCCTACCACGGCGGACGCAGCGAGGACACCGGGTTCCGCGCCCGTCCACGCGCTTGGGAACTCGCGCACGACCTCTGTGGGATCGCCAAGGACGTGTCCAGGGCGAAGGAGTGGTGCGCACCGCTGCGTGACGAGGAACGGGGCGGGTCGCCGCGGGTGCAGTTCGCGCCGATCGCGGCGGGTGAAGCGGTGCTCGACTCGAAGACCTCGCCCTTGGCCGAGCGCCTGCGCAACGACTACAACGACGCGGTCGCGATCGAGATGGAGAGCGCGGGTTTCGCTCTGGCAGGTCACTTGAACCGATCGGTTCGGACGGTGACGATCCGGAGCATCAGCGACCACGCGGGTGGGCAGAAGGACAGGACCGACGCGGACGGCTGGCAGGCAGTCGCGGCGCGCAACGCGGCGGCGTTCGCGGTGGCGCTGGCCGCGGCGCTCCCCGAAGACAAAACCGACAAGACCAGTACGGACGACGCGGCGGGCGAGGCGCGAGCGGGCCGGGTGGCCGAGCCCGTGGTGCAGCACATCAACAAGGCCAGCGGCAACGCCCGGGTCGGCCAGCAGTTCGGCTCGATCGGCGGCAACGTCAACTTCGGCGTCGACCCGACCAGGGAGCAGTGATGAACGTACCCCCGACCTGGGCGCCTGCCGGGCATCCCGGTGTCCAGCACCAGAACGTCGCAGCCGATCACGCACGGGTCGGCCAGCAGATCGGCGTGATCCACGGCGACGCGAACTTCTACGGCGTCAGCCCGGACGACAGTCCGCAGCGCAAGTTCGAAGTCGCGTTGAACCACCTGAAGGCGAGCATTCCCCGCTTCGCGCAGGAGATCCTCCGCGGTCTCGTCCAATCCGGCTGGACCGACAGCAGAACGGCGTACTACTACGCCCTCGCGGTGCTCAGCGGACGTTCGCTGAACGAGATCGACGGCGGCATCTACGGCGAGTTCTGCATCGCCTGCCAGGCGGCGGACAACTTCCCCCAGGACGGCTGGCGGACTGCGCTGAGCGTGGTGCAGGACCTCATGCTGGTGATCTGGGAGCAGGAAGGGGCCGGGGTCGAGGCGCCCACCGCGAGGGAGGAGGTGGCCCGGGATTTCGGGGAACTGCCCGCCGCCCGGCAGGACGAGATCAGCCGCCACCTCGACATGATCCTCAGTGGAGCGGTGCAGGACCAGCTGGCCGCGATCGAGGCGCGGCGGGTCCAGGCCGACCGGATGGACAACAACCGGGTGGGACGGGCGTGGAAGTTCTTCGAGCCCGATCCCGCCGAACCGCGCCTGTTCGTGCCTCCCGCCACGCAGCTGCCGAGGAAAACCTGGGTGCGGCTGGCCCTCGGTGGCCTCGCGGTGCTGATCGGCATCGGGGTGGCCGTCGCTTCGATCGGCGCCGGGTTGGCCGTGCCCGCGGTGATCGGCACCGTGTTGCTCGCCGCGGGGGGCTTCCTGGTGGTGGACTACGGCGCCAGGCGCCGTTTCCACCGCATGCGCTTCCAAGCCAAGGAGTTCGAACTGAACCGGCCGGACCTCCCACCGGTTTCACCCGGTCACTGGGTGCGCACGGATTTTGTGGAAGACCTGCACGAACTGGTCGACCGGGGATTCCGCGAAGTCCGGCCCCACGTGGCGGGGAACTGGGAGCCCGACACCCGGGGGATCCGGGCGACTTTCAAGGCCCGGTTCGTGATGCTGTACGGCAACGCGCAGGTGGCGCCGGGCGCGGTCAGCTGGCTGATCCGCTGGCACGGCAGGCGGGTCGCGGAACAGTGGCTGGCCCGGACGCTGGCCTCGCACCGCGTGACGGCGCAGCCGCCCATCGGGGACAAGCTCCTGTTCACCCTGGGGATCGCGGTTTCCGCCATCGCCTTGATCATCTTCCTGGCGGCGGCCGGGCCGCTGGGTGAGGCCGCGGTCCTGTGCGGGCTCGGCGGGGTGTTCGCCGCGCTGGGCGCCATCGACCTGATCGCGGCACGCCGCTTCGACCAGCAGGAACGGGCAGACAACGAAAAGCTCTTCCACGAGGAGCAGGCCGGCTTCGTGGAGTGGCAGCAGGTGCTGGCCGACCGCCCGGACGACACCGAGATGGCCCGCTGGCTCGACCTCGACCGGGCGTTCCTGAAGATGAGCGCGCTGAACAGGTCCGCGATGAACAACCGGGACCTGGTCGCGCACGTGGTGCTGACCGAGGGCGCGAAGGGAGCGTTGCGGGCAAGGGTGCTGCACGGCCCGCCCCGGTATTCGGCCTACGTGGTGCTGGTGTTCCTGCTCACGCACAGCGGGGTGCGCCAGGTGGAGGTCGACCTGGACTTCCTCGACGGCTCGGTGCGGGACGAACGCCGGTCGTCCTTCCGGTACGACGCCCTCGCTTCCGCGTCGGTGAAGGAGGTCGGGGTTCGGCACGCCGAGAACGGGCGGCAGCTGGTCGATGTGCGGAACGGCGTGCCGCCGAACGCGGCGGGTCAGCTCGTCCGGAGCCGGGTGTTCAAGCTCAGCTTGCTCAGCGGGGAGGAGATCTCGGTCGTCGCGGAGAACTTCGAGCGGCTGGCCGACGCCCAGCGCGAGGACATCGCGCAGTTGATGAACATCGCGCTGGCCACGTCGGGGATCGCCGGCGCGCTGCACGTGCTGGAAGCGGTGGCGGCCGAGGGGCGCGACTGGATCGTGCGCGAGCAGGAACGCCGTCGCCGCCGGTCGCAGGACTGGCGCGACCGGGGCCGTCCGCAGGGCAGGCTCGGCGACAGCTTCACCGCGCTCGCCGCGGCTGAAGAGCCCGATGCCGATGAGGATGACGAGGGGGAGTGAGGCCGGGGGGAGGGGCCTGCGGACGTGGCGTGCTCGCGCGCCACGTCCGCCAGGTCGTCGGTTTCCGGCAACGGCGGCTTGCCCATTGTCGGTGCGAGTGGTAATTCACCGCGCTGATTCATTGCGCATTGTGCAATGGAACTCCTATTCGGGAAAAGATGATTAGACTCGGCCGGGTGCACGCTTGGTTGCGGGTCAAAGGCAGGGAGTTCCGGTCCCGGTTGCTGCTCGGCGCGGAACTCTACGATTCGGCGAAGCTGATCGCCCAGGTGCTCGAGGCGGGTGGCTGCGACGTCTTCATCACCACCTTCGACCTCGGGTCGGGGCGGTCCGGGGTGCCGTTGTCGGAGCTGGCGGAGTTCGCCGACGTCGAGGCGCTGACCTGGATCGGCACGACGTCGTTCGCCCGCAGCGGGGACGAGGCGCTGCGGACCGCGCACCTGCTGCGCTCGTCGTACGGCATCGACATCGTCAAGCTCGACGTGCGCGACGCGACGAACCTGCCGGACGGCCCGGCCACGGTGACCGTCGCCGAGCGGTTGCTCGCCGACGGGTTCGCCGTGCTGCCGCTCGTCGAAGCGGACCCCGGGTTGGTGCGCCGCCTCGCCGACGCGGGCTGCGCGGCGATCCGCGTGGTGGCCTCCCCGGTGGGCAGCGGCCGCGGCATCACCGACGAACGCGCGTTGCGTTCGGTGCTCGAGGTGGCCACCGTGCCGATCGTGGTCGAATGCGGCATCGGCTCGGTCGCGCACGCCGCCCGCGCCCTCGAACTGGGCGCGGACGCCGTGCTGGTCAACACCGCCGTGGCCAGCGCACCGGACCCGCCCGCCATGGCCATGGCCATGCGGCACGCCGTCGAAGCCGGCCGCCTGGCCGCCACCGCTCGCTGAAACCCGGATCAGCGCGCCCTCCGGCGGAACAGGTGGCTGGCGACGGGAATGGCGACGACGAGGAGTGCGGCCCACCACAGCGCGGCCAGCCAGCCGTCGCCACTGGTGGGGTGGCCCAGCAGCAGGGGGCGCACGGTGTCCATGACCAGGGTGATCGGCTGGTTCTCCACCACCACCCGCAGCCAGCCGGGCAGGGTGTCGGTCGGGGCGAAGGCGCTGCTCAGGTAGGGCGCGAACACCAGCAGCACGCTCAGCCCGCTCGCGCCTTCGACGGTTTTCGCCACCATGCCGAGGATCGCCGCGAAGAAGGCCATCGCGATCGAGAACAGCAGCAGCAGGCCCACCACGGCCAGCCAGTCCTCGGCGGAGGCCCGCGGCCGGAAGCCGACCAGCAGGCCGACGCCGAGCATCACCGCCGTGGAGATGCCGTTCCGCACCACCGCCGCCGCCACGTGGCCGATGACCACCGCGGCGCTGAGCACCGGCATCGACCGCAGCCGGTCGACGAAGCCCTCCGACAGGTCCGACCGCACCCCGGTGGCCGTCGTCGTCGAGTTCATCGACACGCTCAGCACGATCATGCCGGCGATCAGGTAGTCGGCGTACGCCGTGGAACCGGTGTCGATGGCGCCGCCGAACATGAACCGGAAGAGCAGCAGGACCATCGTCGGCAGCAGCACCGCGACGACCACCTGCTCCGGGTTCCGCACGATGTGCCGCAGCGACCGGCCGATCAGCGCCCAGGAGTCACCCAGCGCCCAGCTCACGCGCACGGTGGTCACGCCGCCACCCCCGCCCGGCCGGTCACGGCCAGGAACACGTCGTCCAGCGTGGGTTTCAGCACCCGAAGGCCGACCGGTTCCAGCCCGGCGGCCTCCAGCCGCTCCAGCAGCAGCCGCAGCTCCCGCACCCCGGAGATCCGCACCGACGGCCGCGGCACGCCGAGCAGCGCGCACGCCCGATCGGTGGCCGCCGCGTCGGCGAACGACAGTTCCACCCGTTCCTCGCCGACCTCGGCCTTCAGCTCGTCGGCGGAGCCTTCGGCGATGACCCGGCCGTCGCCGAGCACGGCGATCCGGTCGGCCAGCTGATCGGCCTCCTCCAGGTACTGCGTGGTCAGCAGGATCGTGGTGCCGCCGGTGAGCAGCTGCCGGATCGCCGCCCACATGCCCGCGCGGCTGCGCGGGTCCAGGCCGGTGGTCGGCTCGTCGAGGAACAGCACCGGCGGTGACGTGACCAGGCTCGCGGCCAGGTCGAGCCGCCGGAACATGCCGCCGGAGTAGGTCTTCGCCGGGCGGTCCGCCGCCTCGGTCAGCGCGAACTGCTCCAGCAGCTCGTCCGCCCTGGTCTTCGCGCCCCGCCCGAGGTGGTGCAGCCTGCCCATCAGGACCAGGTTCTCCCGGCCGGTGAGCAGTCTGTCCACCGCGGAGAACTGCCCGGTCAGCCCGATCGAGCGCCGCACGCGCGCCGCCTGCCGCGCCGCGTCCAGCCCCAGCACCATGACGCGCCCGGCATCGGCCCGCAGCAGGGTGCTCAGGATCCGCACCACGGTGGTCTTCCCGGCGCCGTTCGGGCCGAGCAGCGCGAGCATCTGCCCCCGCTCGACCCGCAGGTCGACGCCGGTGAGCACCCGGTTGCCCCCGAACGACTTCACCAGCCCCTGTACTTCGATCACGACCCACCCCGCAAACTGTGTATCTGGTACACGCAATGGCGTAAGTGATACACAGTTCTAGGATGGCCGTCAAGCGGATGATGGGTGGGAGATGCCGAAGGACCAGGCCAGGCCGAGCAATCTGGAGCTGATGTGGGGGAGCACCGAGCGGAGGACGAGGGGCCCGCGGCCGGGGCTCACGCTCGGCGAGATCGTGCGCGCGGGGGTGCGGGTGGCCGACGCCGAGGGGCTGGACGCGCTGTCCATGCAGCGGGTCGCCGGTGAACTCGGCTACACCACCATGTCGCTGTACCGCTACGTCTCAGGCAAGGACCAGCTGGTCGCGCTGATGTCCGACACCGCGCTCGGCCCGCCGCCCGAACCGGGGGGCGGCGACTGGCGCGCGGAGATCGAAGCCTGGGTGCGGGCGCTGTGGGCCGGCTACCGCGAGCACCCGTGGGTGATGTCGGTGAAGATCGAGGGCCCGCCGTCGGGCCCGCAGGGACTGGCGTGGCTGGAGGCGGCGTTGCTCGCGCTCGAGGGATCGGGGCTGGACAAGGCCGAGCGGATCGCGGTGACCATGTTCGTCAACGCCGCCACCTCCAGCCTCGCGCGGCTCTCGGTCGACCTCAAGCCGATGGAGGAGTTCGGCGCGGCGCTGGTGCTCGGGGCGCAGACCGGGCGGTACCCGATCCTGGCGAGCATGATCGCCGACGGCACCTTCGAACAGGTCGGCGCGCCGCAGGCCGAATTCGCCCAGGAGGTCCTGCCGGACCTGGAATTCGGCCTGCGGCGCCTGCTCGAAGGCATCGAGCACCACGTCAGTGCGCGGAGGAGCGCGCCCACAGGTTGATGTCGCTGTCCACCGCGTGGCGGTCGATCTCGGCCAGCTCGCCGTCGGTGAACTCGAGGTTGCCCAGCGCGCCGACGTTGGCCTCCAGCTGCGCCACGCTGCTGGCGCCGATCAGCACCGAGGTGACCCGCTCGTCGCGCAGCGCCCACGCCAGCGCGAGCTGCGCCAGGCTCTGGCCGCGCCGCTGGGCGACCTCGTTCAGCGCGCGCACGCGGTTCAGGTTCTCCTCGGTGAGCATGCCCTCGTTCAGCGCGCCGCCGGTGGCCGCCCGCGAGTCCCCGGGAATGCCGTCGAGGTAGCGGTCGGTCAGCAGACCCTGCGCCAGCGGCGAGAAGGCGATGCAACCGGCGCCTGCCGAGTCCAGAGTGGACAGCAGGTCCTGCTCCTCGATCCACCGGTTGAGCATCGAGTAGGACGGCTGGTGGATCAGCAGCGGGGTGCCCAGTTCACGCAGGATGCGCGCGGCCTCGGCGGTCTTGGCCGAGGAGTACGACGAAATGCCGACGTACAGCGCGCGCCCGGACCGCACGGCGGTGTCGAGCGCGCCGACGGTCTCCTCCAGCGGGGTGTCCGGGTCGAACCGGTGGGAGTAGAAGATGTCCACGTAGTCCAGCCCCATCCGCTCCAGGGACTGGTCCAGCGAGGACAGCAGGTACTTGCGTGAGCCGAGGTTGCCGTACGGGCCCGGCCACATGTCGTAGCCGGCCTTGGTGGAGATGACCAGTTCGTCCCGGTACGGGCGGAAGTCCCCGGCCAGCAGCCTGCCGAAGTTGCGTTCCGCCGAGCCGTACGGCGGGCCGTAGTTGTTGGCCAGGTCGAAGTGGGTGATGCCGAGGTCGAAGGCCCGGCGGCAGATGGCGCGCTGGGTCTCGAACGGCCGGTCGTCGCCGAAGTTGTGCCACAGGCCGAGCGAGACGGCGGGCAGCTGGAGCCCGCTGCGCCCGCACCGCCGGTAAACCATGGAGTCGTACCTGTCGGCAGCCGCGATGTAAGTCACGCGCGCAGCCTACGGCACCGGAACCGGGGTGCCGCCGTCTTCTGTGGACGGTCGGGCGCGGCGGTTCACGGTCGCTGGTGCAGCGCCGCCAGTGCCGCCACCGCGGTTTCGTACTCGCGGCGCAGCTCCGCCCGGCGCTCGGCGATCCACGGTTCCCCCGGCAGGCCGTCGAGGAAGTCACCGCGGTAGACCTCGATCGCCGTGCTCAGCCACTTCGCCGGAGCCAGGCCGGCGTCGCGCAGGGCGGCGCGGAAGCGGTCGACGTCGAAGTCGCAGCCCAGTTCCCGGCGGAAGCGGTACCGCCCGTCCTCGTAGCCCACCCAGTCCGGCCGCCGCAGCGCCCGGCGCAGGTGGTGCAGCGTGGTGTGGAAGTTGTTGCGCAACTGCGCCGCGGTCGCCCCCGGCCACAGCGCCCGGCCGATCCGCTGCTTGGTGCAGTCGGTTTCGGTGAGCAGGAAGTACAGCAGCTCGCGGGGTTTGTGGAAGGCCCAGTCGGCGGGCAGCAGCGGTTCGGTGCCGAAGCACACCTCGGCCCGGCCGAGGGCGAACACCCGCAGCGGCGGATCGGTCACCTCGGCGGCGGCCGGGTGCTCGGCCAGTTCCTCGCGGATCACCTCGTCCGCGCTGCCACCGGACCACAGTTTCGCGAAGTGCGGCCGCGGCACGAGGTCGCGTGCCGCGGCCAGGGTGCGTTCCCGGGGCACGCGTTCCACCGGCGGCACCCGGGCGCCGGTCAGCATCCTCAGTTCGGCGGCGGCCCCGAGCAGGCGCACCGCGTGCTCGGCCTCCCGCGAAGCCACGGCGACGGCGGCGAGCGCCTCCAGCTGGCTGGCCACGCGCCACCGGGCGCCCAGCGCGTGGTGGTACCGCAGGCTGGTCCGCAGCAACCGCCGGGCCGCGGCGGTGTCACCGTCCCGCAGGGCGAGCACCCCGAGCTGGCCGAGCGCCCACGCCTTGCCGTCGCGCCAGGCCACCCGGTCGGCACCGGCGAAGCTCTGCGACAGCAGCGCACGGGCCGCGGCGTGCTCCCCGCGGTGGAGCGCGACCGCGCCCCGGCCGAGCTGGGCCTTCGCCTGCACGCGACCGGCCCGCGGCCCCGGCTGCGCCTTGGCCAGCGCTTCGGCGCCGGCGCACACCATGCGGGCGGTGCCGAGGTCCCCGCGCAGCCAGGAGACCAGGCCGAGCTGGTTGAGCGATTCCGCGGTCCGGAGCGGATCGGCCAGGCGCATCGCCAGCCGCCTGCTCTGCGAGTGCCGGGCGAACGCGGCGGCGTAGTCACCGGTTTCGAGCGCGGCGTCGCCGAGGGCGTCGAGCACCACCCCGGCGTTCCGGGCGTCCCCGTACCGGGCGCACAGCGCCAGCGCTTCGGTCAGCCGGTCGGTGCCGCCGAGTTCCAGCAGGCGGCCGAGGCGGGCGCGGTCCACGCCGGAAACCGGCAGGCCGGGAGCAGCCGCCTCGGTGGCGAAGTACTCGCGCACCACGCGCAGCAACCGGAACCGCGTCCGGCAGCGGACCACCAGCGCCACGCCGGTCAGGCGGGTCATCGCGGCGGTCGGGTCCGGGCACCCGGCCCCGGCCAGCTCCCGCACCGCGCGCACGGTGAACGGCCCGGGGAACACCGCCAGCCTGCTCAGCAGCTGCCGGTCGGCCGGGCTCAGCCGCACCACGGCGGCGGTGAGCACCCCACGCACCCCGGTCACCCGGTGGCGATCACCACCGGTGGCCCGCGGTTGCCCGGTTACCGACATGGATCCGCACCTCGTGGCCGCTCGTTCGGTGATCTCCACCTTCTGCATCAGGCGGCTCGTCCGGTATCCGGGGATTCCCCCATCCGGCTTCTCCGGGCCGTGCTCGTGGGTGACCATGAGGCCGTGGGTGACCGAACGCCGCTGGTCGGCCGCGTGACCGAACTGGCGCTGCTGGACCGGGCACTGGCCGGGCCCGCCCCGGGTGCGCTGGTGGTGACCGGCGAGCCCGGGATCGGCAAGACCAGGCTGCTGGCCGAACTC
Source organism: Amycolatopsis sp. NPDC045836 (assembly GCF_056431745.1). Lineage (NCBI taxonomy): Bacteria > Bacillati > Actinomycetota > Actinomycetes > Pseudonocardiales > Pseudonocardiaceae > Amycolatopsis > Amycolatopsis sp. NPDC045836. The sequence continues at coordinate 75,737 of NZ_JBWKKF010000015.1, forward strand.
GCCGAGCGGGCCGGTCCGGCGCGGGTGCTCGGCGGGGCCGCGACCGAGTTCGAGCGGCACGAGCCGTTCGCGGTTTTCGTGCACGCCCTCGACCCGTTCCTGCGCTCGCTGGACCCGGCCGAGCGCGCCGCACTCGGCTCGCCGTCGAACCTGTGGCCGGTGTTCCCCGCCTTCGGCCCGCCGCGCCGCCGTGTACCCGGCCGGTCGCGCACGCACCGGGCGGTGCGCGCCCTGCTGGCCGCGCTCGCCGGGACGCGGCCGCTGGTGCTGGTGCTCGACGACCTCCAGTGGGCCGACGCCGCGTCGATCGAGCTGTTCGGCCACCTGGTGCGGCACCCGCCGGACGCGCCGGTGCTGCTGGCCGGGGCGCTGCGCCCGGCCCGCGCGCCCGAGCGGCTGCGGGTGCTGCTCGACCTGGCCCGGCCGGACAGCGCCTTCGAGGAGGTCCCGCTCGCGCCGTTGACCACCGAAGAGGCGGCCGGGCTGCTGCCGGGTGCGGCTCCGGCGGTGGTGCACGCGCTGCACCACGAATCCGGCGGCAACCCCGGTTACCTCACCGCGCTGGCGGCCGAACCCGGAGCCGAGGTGCCGCAGGCGGTTCGCACGGCGCTGGCCGCCGAACTGCGGGCTCTGCCACCGCGAACGCAACTCGCCGCCTGGGCGGCGTCGCTGACCGAATCGCCGTTCGAGCCCGGGCTGGCGGGGGAGATCGCCGAACTGCCACCCGCGGAATACCTGCCCGCGCTCGACGAACTGGCTGCCGCCGGGCTGGTCCGGCCGGACGAAACGCCGTACCGCTTCCGCTTCCGGCACCCGGTCGTGCGCCGGGCCGTCTACCAGGCGGCGGGACCCGGCTGGCGCAAGGCGGCCCACGCCAGGGCCGCGGCGGTGCTCGCCGCCCGCGGGGCCGGGGTGGCGGTCCGGGCGTGGCACGTGGAACGCAGTGCCGAGGCCGGTGATCTGGCGGCGGTGGACCTGCTGGCCGAAGCGGGCAAGGCGGGACCGCCCGCGGAGGCCGCGCACCGGCTCGGGGCCGCGCTGGACCTGCTGCCCAGCGGCGACGAGCACCGGCACCGGCGGCAGGACCTGCTGTCCCGGCTGGTGGTGTGCGCCGCCGCGGCCGGCCGGGTGGAGGTGTGCCGCCGGGCGTCGGACGAACTGCTGGCGCTGCTGCCGCCGTCCGCGGCCAGGGTGGAACTCGTCGCGGTCCGTTCGGTCGCCGAATGCGCCTCCGGCGGGCACGAGTCCGCCAGGGCACTGGCAGAGCGCGAACTCCGCGTGGTGCCCGAGCACCCGCCCGCGTGCCGCGCGGTGCTGCGGGCCGAACTGGCCACCACCGCGTTGCTCCGCGCCGACCACGCGGAACTGGAGCGGCACGCGCTCGCCGCCGTCGCCGACGCGGACCACGGGCCGGTGCACGCCAAGGCGGTCGCGTTGCTCGCCCGCGGGCAGTACGCCCGGGCCCGGATCGCGGAGGCGGCGGCGACGCTCGACCACGCCGCGGCCCTCGTCGACGGCCTGGCCGACGAGGCGCTGCTGTCCCGGCTGGACGCGTGCCTGCCGCTGGTGCTCACCGAAAGCGATCTCGACCGGCCGGAGGACGCCGTCCGGCACGCCACCCGCGCCCTCGACCTGGCTCGCGCTTCGGGACAGGAACTGGTCACGCCGCTGCTCTCGGCCGCCCGCGCGGTGGCGCACGCGTGGCGCGGCCGTCCCGCGGCAGCGCTCGACGACGCGACCACGGCGTACGAACTGTGCCGCCGCGGCGGGAACCGGTTCGGGGCGGCTTGGGCGTTGTGCGTGAGCGGGCACGTGCAGGTGTGGCGGGGCCAGGTGAGCACCGCGGTGTCCCTGGCGGAAGAGGCGCTGGCGACCGGGCGGGCGTCGGGGGCCGCGGTGCTGCTGGCCGGCACGGGCATCTGCTACGCCGAAGCGCTGCACGCCGCCGGGCGGTTCACCGACGTCGAACCGGTGCTGCAGGAGACCACCGGCGACTTCGAGCTGGTGGACCGGCCGTGGTGGCCACGGCTGTACCTGGTGCTCATCCGCGCGGCGCTGGCCACGGGTGACCGGGCCAAGGCGGAAGGGCTGCTCGGCCGGGCGCGTGAAGCCGTCGACGGCGTTCCGCTGGCGTCGCGCCAGGGCATCGTGCGTTACGCCGAAGCGCTGGTGCTGCTGGATCTGGCGGACTTTCCGGCCGCCGCGGACGCCGCCTTCGAAGCGCTGGAGTTCGCCGAAACGGCGGGTTCCGGGGTGCAGGCGGGACAGGCGCGGATCGCCGCCGGGCGGGCGCTGGCCGCCGGCGGCGACCGCGAGCGCGGCCTGGCCGAACTGCTGCGTGCGGAACGGGACATGGCCGCGGCGGGCGCGTACCGCTACCGCGACCACGCCGCGCGCGAGCTGCGCCGCTTCGGCCGCCGGGTGCCGCGGCCCGCCCGCGGTTCGGGGGCCACGCTGAGCCACCGGGAACACGAGATCGCGCAGCTGGTGGCGGCCGGGCGGACCAATCGCGAGATCGCCGCGCAGCTGGTGATCAGCGAGAAGACGGTGGAAACCCACGTCTCCCGCGTCCTCCGGAAACTGCGGGTCCGCACCCGGGCCGCCGTGGGGCGGGCATTATGACCCCATGGCGCGCAAGGTGATCGACATCCGGGCCGAGTTCCCCGCCACCCCGGCACAGCTCTACGCCGTGCTGCGCGAGGGCGCGCGGTGGCCGGAACTGACCCCGCTCGGCTCGTTCGAACTGCACCGGCCGGGGAAGGACGAGCCGGAGGGCGTCGGCGCGGTCCGGCTGTTCCGGACCCCGCCGTTCGCCAGCTACGAGGAGATCGTCGAGCTGGTGCCCGACCGCCGGTTCAGCTACACCCTGCTCCGGGGCTTCCCGCTGCGCGACTACCGGGTCGACGCCGAGCTGACCCCGGTCGGCGGCGGCACCGAACTGCACTGGCACTGCGAGTTCACCCCGAAGCTCCCCGGCACCGGCTGGTTCTACCGGTGGTTCTTCGGCCACTTCCACGCCCGGGTGGTCGCCGGGCTCGGCGGCGGGGCGATCGCGTAGGCGGCGGGCGGGAACCCTAGAGTCACCGCATGCCGACCGCGCAACGCCGCACCCAGGAGGAACGCAGCGCCACCATGCGCCGCCGCCTGCTCGACGCCACCGTCGACTGCCTGGTGGAACACGGTTACGCGGGCACCACGACGACCAGGGTGGCCGAACGCGCCGGGGTCACCCGCGGTGCGCAGGTGCACCACTTCCCGACCAAGGCCGATCTGGTCACCTCCGCGATCCGGCACCTGGCGGCCAAGCGCACCGAGGTGGCGATGGCCCAGATCGACCGGCTCAGGGCGTCGGCCGATCCGGTCGGCGACGCGCTGCAGCTGATGTGGGAGATGCACCAGGGGCCGGTGTTCTCGGCCACCGTGGAGCTGTGGGTGGCCTCGCGCACCGACCCCGACCTGCGGCGGCAGATGTCCGCGGTGGAGCCGATCGCCACCTCCAGCCTGGTCGAGTTCGGCAAGGCGCTGCTGCCGGACTACGCCGGGCACCCCGAGTTCCTGCCCGCGGTCTACACCGCGATGGACACCGTGCGCGGCATCCTGATCGCCAGCTGGGCGACCCGGGACCAGGCGGAACTGGAGGCGCGCTGGGCCCGGGCGCGGCGGCACCTGCGGGCGCTCTACTCGGCGTTGCTGGAAGCGGCCTGAGCTGCTGCTCGGGCGGCGATCCAGGCGCGCAGGGTGACCGGTTCGCGGCCGAGCAGCTTGGTCAGGTCCTGGCTCGCGAGGTCGAGGTCACCGCGGGCGATGTGCCGGTTCGAGTCGACGAGCACCTGGACCACCGGCGCCGGGAGCCCGGCCGAGGTGAGCTGCTCGGCGGCCTGCTCGTCGGTGATCGCGGCGAAGGCGATCTCGCGGCCGGTGGCCTCGCTCAGCGCCTTCGCCCAGTCCGCGTAGGAGTGGGTGACCGGGGAACCGAGTTCGTAGGTCGCGTTCTCGTGCCCGTCGGTGCTCAGCACCACGGCCGCCGCTTCGGCGTATTCGGCGCGGGTGACCGGGGCGGTCCGGCCGTCCCCGGCGGAGCTGGCGAGGGTGCCGGTGGCCAGCGCGGCGGCGATGGTGCCGAGGTCGTTCTCCAGGTACCAGTTGTTGCGCAGCAGGGTGTGGGTCAGGCCGCTGGCCTTGATCAGCTCCTCGGTCGGGCGGTGGGTGCGGGCGAGCAGCATGCCGCTGGTGTCCGCCTTGGTCAGCGAGGTGTAGACCAGGTGCCGCACCCCGGCGCGCCGGGCCGCTTCGACGGCGTTGCGGTGCTGGGTGAGGCGGTGGTCGGAGGCGTCGCCGGTGGAGATGAGCAGCAGCTTGTCCACGCCGGAGAAGTCGAGCGTCTCCGGCCGGTCGAAGTCGCCGTGGCGGACCTCGACGCCCAGGTCGGCGGCCTTGTCCGGGTTCCGCACGCTCACCGCGATCCGGTCGGTGCGGTGGCGCAGGTGCTCGACCACGAGCCGGCCGAGCTGGCCGGTGGCGCCGGTGATGAGGGTGGTCATGTGCTTGCTCCTTGTCGTTGGTTCGGCTGGTCCAACGGGGTGGCGCCGCTGATGATTCCGTTCGGAGAGTAATGACTTTGAAGTTCGCAACTCTCTGTGGGAGAGTGATGGGTATGAGCTTCGTCCTGCCGGACCCCTATGACCGCGACTGCCCGACGCGGCAGTTGCTCGACCGCATCGGTGACCAGTGGACGGTGCTGATCGTCGGGGCGCTGGGCAACGGCCCGCTGCGCTTCACCGAGATCGGCAGGCGGGTGGCGGGCATCTCGCAGAAGATGCTCACCCAGACGCTGCGGGCCCTGGTCCGGGACGGCATCCTCGAGCGGCGCATGTACCCGGAGATCCCGCCGCGGGTGGAGTACGAACTGACCGAGCTGGGGCGGGACCTGGCGGAGCCGTTGTCCGTGCTGGAGGCGTGGGCGAAGCGGAACATGGGGCGGGTGCAGGAGGCTCGGGAGGTTCATGACCGTGCTTGATTCCCATCCCGGTTTTTCCTTGTGTTCTGGCTTTGTATCGTGATGGGGGGGGAGTGAGGGTGGTTCTGTTTCGTTCTTCCTTTTGCTTGCCGGTTGAGTGTGGGGTGGGTGGGTTCTGTCGCGTTTCCCGGTTCCCGGTTGAGTGGGTGAGCGGTTCTGCCGTGCAACTCGATTACCGGTCGAGCCCGGGCGGGCGAGTGGGTGGCCTTGTCGCCTCGTCTCCCCGCTTTCCCGGTTGAGTGGAAGGCTGCCGCGAGTTCCGCTTCTCACGGGAGGGGAGCGGGTGGGTTCTGTCGCGTTGTGCCCCGCCTTGCTGCGTGCGCCCGAGGGGTTGCGGGACCCGAGGTGGCGCGGGGTCAGGCGAGCAGACCTGCTTCGTGGGCCAGCAACCCGGCCTGGGTGCGGTTCGTGCAGTCCAGCTTCACCAGCATCCGGGAAACGTAGCTCTTGACCGTTGCCTCCGAGAGGTGGAGGTGGGTGGCGATGTCCGCATTGGACAGTCCGGAACCCAGGCAGGTGAGGACCTCGACCTCCCGCTCGGACAGGGCGGTGAGGCGGGCGCGGGCGCGTTCGGTGCGGTGGTGTTCGTCGGCGGAGGCGGCGACCAGGCGCCGGGCGGCTTCCGGGGAGAGCACGGTGTGGCCGTCGGCGGCGACGCGGACCAGGCCGATCAGGTCTTCCGGGGGTGTCGACTTGACCAGGAAGCCCGCGGCACCGGCACGCAGGGCGCGGATCACGTAGCTGTCGGCGTCGAAGGTGGTCAGGGCGACCACGGCGGGCGGGTCGGGCAGTTCGGCGATGCGCTCGATCGCGGTCAGGCCGTCGACGCCGGGCATGCGCAGGTCCATCAGCACCACCCGCGGCCGGTGCCGCACCACGGCTTCCACCGCTTCCGCGCCGTCGGCCGCCGAAGCGGTCACCTCGATGTCCGCGGCCGACGACAGGATGGTCGTCAGGTGCGCGCACACCATCGGCTCGTCATCGACGACGACTACCCGGATCATCCCGTGCACCCTCTGCCGTGGGAACGTACGCGGGCAGTATCGCACCGACCTCGAAGCCGCCGCCCGCCAGCGGGCCCGTCCGCAGCGAACCCCCGATCAGCGCCACCCGCTGCCGCAGCCCGGCCAGCCCGGTGCCCGAGCCGCTGCCCGCCAGCACCGGGTCCGGCGGTGCCGAAGCCGGGCCGTTGCGCACCTCGATCCGGATGCCGTCGGCGCGGTACCGGACACACAGGTCCACTGTGGACCCCGGGGCGTGCTTGCGCACGTTGGTCAGCGCCTCGGTGACGATCCGGTGCGCGGTCCGCGAAATCGTCGGGGAGAGCTGCGCCGGATCACCGTCGAGGTCGAGGCGGACGTCGATGCCGACCGCGGCCGACTCGGCGGCCAGTTCTTCGAAGGCGGGCACGTCGGCCGCCGCGCCCGGCCGGTCCTCCCGTATCTTGTCCACTTCGGACTGGTTGCCGTGCAGCACGCCCACCAGGTCCCGCAGTTCGTCCAGCGCCCTGGTGCCCGCGGCCCGGATCTCCTCGGCGGCCGAGCGCACCGCACCGTCGGCGGAGCTGACCCCGAGCGCGCCCGCGTGCAGCACCATCAGGCTCAGCTGGCGGGTGACCACGTCGTGCATCTCCGCCGCCAGCCGCCGCCGCTCCTGGGCCCGCGCCTGCTCGGCCAGCAGGTGCTGCTCCCGCTCGGCGCGCTCGGCCCGGTCGCGCAGCGACTGCAGCAGCTGCTTGCGCGCGTCCACGTACATGACCAGCAGCGCCGGGAGCACCGTGCCGACCAGGCCGAACGGGGTGACGTCCCAGCTCGGCGCCCAGGCCCGCGTCGCCACCACCGCCAGCACCGCGGTCAAGGTCAGCGCCACCCGGCGGTCCAGCACGCGGATCATCGCCACGATCAGCACCGGGGTGATGGTGGGCACGGTGGCCAGGGTCAACGGCCTGGTCGGCGCCAGCAGCCCCGGCGCGAACAGGTCGGCGGCCAGCATGGCCAGCGCACCGGCCACGCCGAGCGCGAACACCGTGCGCGGGAACCGCCACACCACCAGCAGCGAGAGGTCCAGCACCAGCTGGAGCACCAGCCACGCCTCCGCACCCGCCCAGCCGGTGCTCCGCTGCCCGGCCGCGTACAGCGCGACGTCCAGGCCGCCGAACACCAGGGCGGTGATCACCAGCGAAAGCAAGTCGGATCTGGACACCGGGCGCACGGGTTCACCGTAGCGGCGGCGCGCACGGGGCGCTGCCGTCGAAGGGTGGCGGCGGGTGCAACTTAAGTTGATCGGACTACCCACCAAGCCCGGTATCGGCGCGACCCCGCGGCGCGGTCTGCTGGACCGGTGATCCAAGTGAGAGAACTCGTCAAGCGGTACGGCAGCGCGGTCGCGGTGGACGGGCTGTCGTTCGACGTGCGGCCCGGGGTGGTCACCGGCTTCCTCGGCCCCAACGGCGCCGGGAAGTCCACCACCATGCGGATGGTGCTCGGCCTGGACCGGCCCACCAGCGGCAGCGCCACCATCGGCGGCCACCGCTACGCGGAGCTCCCGGCACCACCGCAGGAGGTCGGCGCGGTGCTCGACGCCAAGGCCGTCCACAGTGGACGCACTGCGCACGCGCACCTGAAGTGGGTGGCGCAGGCGGGCGGCATCCCGGTGCGCCGGGTGGACGAGGTGCTCGACCAGGTCGGGCTGTCCGCGGTGGCGGGCAAGCGGGCGGGCGGGTTCTCGCTCGGCATGTCGCAGCGCCTGGGCATCGCCGGCGCGCTGCTCGGCGACCCGGCCACGCTGCTGTTCGACGAACCGGTCAACGGCCTCGACCCCGAAGGCATCCGGTGGATCCGCACGCTGATGCGGGACCTGGCCGCGCAGGGGCGCACGGTTTTCGTCTCCAGCCACCTGATGAACGAGATGGAGGAGACCGCCGACCACGTGCTGGTGCTCGGCCGCGGCAAGCTGGTCGCGGACCTGCCGATCACCGAGCTGACCTTGCGCAGCGCCCACGCCCACGTGCGGGTCGGCACCCCGGAGGCCGCCCGGCTCGGCGGGCTGCTCACCGAGCACGGCGGCCGGGTCCGGGAGGCGGACGGCGTGCTGCTGGTGACCGGCCTCGATCCCGCGTGGATCGGCGACTTCGCGCTGGCGCAGCGGATCGCCGTGCACGAGCTGACCCCCGTCCGCGCCAGCCTGGAAGCCGCTTTCCTCGAACTGACCGCGGGTTCCGCCGAGTACGCCGCCGAAACCGCCCGCGCACTCGAAGGGAGCCGATGATGCGCACCCCCCGTCTCGGTGCGGCGGTCGCCGCCGAGTGGACCAAACTGCGGTCGGTCCGGTCGACCTGGCTGACCCTGGGGCTGGCGCTGGTCGTGGCGCTGGGGACGACCGCCCTGTTCGCCACCGCGGTCGCCGCCGGGCACGATTCGCTCAGCCCGCCGGAGAAGCTCGCGTTCGACCCGGTCGGCAACGGGCTGGTCGGCCTCGGCCTGGCGTTGATCCCGTTCATCGTGCTCGCGGTGAACGCCACCGCGCCGGAGTTCTCCAGCCGGCTGCTCTCGGTCTCCCTGCTGGTCACCGCCCGGCGCGGCCGGTTCCTGGCGGCCAAGGTGCTGGTGGTCGGCGCGGTCTCGGCGGTGGCCGGGCTGGTCTGCACGGTGGCCACCTTCGTGCTGAGCCAGGCGATCTTCGCCGGTGCCGGGGTGCCGTCGGCCGGGTTCGGCGACCCCGGGGTGGGGCGCACCCTGTTCGGCTGGGTGCTGCAGGTGCTGTTGTTCAGCCTGCTCGGCGTGCTGGTCGCGGTGTTGCTGCGCAGTGCCGCCGGGGCCATCGCCACCCTGCTCGGGCTGGTCTACCTGCCCGCGATCCTCGGCTCGGTGCTGCCCGCCTGGGTGCACGAGCACGTGCTGCGGTTCCTGCCGCCCGCCACCGCGGACAGCTTCACCGGCAACGGCACCGGCAACCTGCCGCTGTGGGCGGCCGGGCCGGTGATGGCGGCCTGGGCCGGTCTGCTGTGGACGATCACCGGAGCGGTGCTGGCCGCCAGGGACGCCCGGTGAACCGGTTCGCCTGGCCGCCGGTGCTCGTGGTCGCGCTGCTGACCGGCGCCGCCCTGCTCTACAGCAGTACCCACTACGGCCACGGCTTCGACGAGCTGTACTTCGTCGTCGCCGGACGCGACCACCTCGCCTGGGGTTACTTCGACCAGCCGCCGCTGGTGCCGCTGCTGGCCGGGCTGCTGGACACCTGGTTCCCCGGTTCCCTGGTGGCGCTGCGGCTGCCGGTCACCCTGGCCGGGGCGGGCGGTGTGGTGGTGACCGGGCTCATCGCCAGGGAACTCGGCGGCGGCCGGGCCGCGCAGGTGACCGCCGCGGCGACCTACGCGGTCTCCGGCGCCGTGGTGTTCTCGCACTGGCTGGCCACCTACACCGTCGACCCGTTCCTGTGGACGGTGCTCGCCTGGCTGGTGGTGCGCTGGGTCCGCACCCGCGACGACCGGCTGCTGCTCTGGGCCGGGGTCGTCACCGCGGTTTCGCTGCAGGTGAAGTTCCTGGTCCCGGCGTTCTGGGCGCTGGTGCTGCTCAGCGCGCTGGTGTCCGGCCCGCGCTCGCTGCTCACCCGGCCGAAGCTGTGGCTGGGCGCCGGGATCGCCGCGCTGGCCACCGTGCCGACGCTGGTGTGGCAGGCCGCCAACGACTGGCCGTACCTGAACATGGGCGACGTGGTCGCCGCGGAGTTCCCCGGCGCGGGCGCGTTCCTGCGGGACGGGGTGCTGCTCGCCGGGATGGGCGCGGGTGCGCTGGCCTTCGTGTTCGGCGCCGGCCGCCTGCTGTTCCTGGCCGAGTACCGCTTCCTCGGGGTGGCGACGGCCGGTCTGGTCACGGCGTTCCTGCTGGCGGGCGGCCGCAGTCACTACCTGCTGGGCGTCTACGCGGTGCCGTTCGCGGTCACCGCGGTGACCATCTGGCAGCGGCCGGGGGTGCGGTGGCGGCCGTTCGCGGTGTGGCCGGTGTACCTGCTCTCCGCGGTGGTCACGCTGGCCATGCTGCCGGTCTACCCGCCGTCCGTCGTGGACCGGGTGCCGCCCTCGTGGGGCCCGTTCGTGCTGGGCGCGAGCTTCGCGCAGGGGGAGCGGCCGCAGGGCGAGCTGGGCCGGACCGGGGCGGCGGTGTTCGCTTCGCTGCCGCCGGAGCAGCGGGCGAAGACGGCCGTGTTCTCCGACCTGTACCCGTTCGCGGCCGCGGTCGAGTACTTCGGCACGCAACGCGTTTACAGCGGGCATCGCGGATACTGGTACTTCGGCGCCCCGCCCGATTCCGCGGAGGACGTGTTGTTCGTCGGGCTCGATCCGGGGCGGTTGCGCCCGCACTTCGCCACCGAAGTGCCGGTGGCGGACGGCTTGGTGTGGTTGTTCCAGGGAAGACGAGGCTCGTGGGCCGAACTCTGGCCGGGGATGAGGACGCAATGAACTCGCGGCATTCGTTGCCCGCCAAGGCATACCTGCTGGCCTGGCGGGACGGGAGGGTGCCGGACCGCCAGCGCGCCGGGCACCTGGTCCGGGCCGCCGCGCTGACCGAACTGCTGCTGCGCGGGCGGGTCACCGATCAGGACGGCGCGGTCGGCGCGGTCGGGGGCGGCACCACCGGGGACGCCGTGCTGGACGAGGTGCTCGGGCAGCTCGTCGAGAGCGGGCCGCGGAAGTGGCGGCACTGGGTGCGCAAGGACCACCGGCGGGCACTGGAATCGGTGGAGGAGCAGCTTTCCGCGGCCCGCGTGCTCGAGGTGACGCGGTCGCGGTTCCTCGGGCGGCGCCGGATCACCGTGCGCGACACCGAGAGCGTGCACGCGTTGCGCACCACGGTCGACAAAGCGCTTCGCGGCCACGGAACCGTGCCACGCGAGGACGCCGCGCTCGTGGTGCTGGTGGCCGCCGTCGAACTGAAGGGCGTGGTCGCGGGCCGGGACCGGCGGCAGCGCAAAGCCCGCCTGCGGGAGCTGGAGGAGCAGGGCGGGGCGGCGGTTCCCGCGCTGCGCAAGGTGTTCAAGGAACTGCGCCAGGTGCGGGCGGCGGCCGCTTCGGGCGGCGGCTCGGGTTAGCTGAGCACGGTGAGCTTCGAAGCGGTCAGCTCCAGCAGGTCGAGCGCCGCCGCCAGGACGGCGCCCCCGGTGTCGACGGCGGGGTCGTAGGCCGCGAAGGTGGCGCCGACCACCGGCAGCCGGTCGCTGACGGCCTCGACGATGCGCCGGACCTCGGCCGCGTCCGGGCCGTCCGGCACGGCGTATTCGTTGGCGGGCCCGACCAGCCGCGAATCGTGCACGTCGAGGTCGATGTGCAGGTGGACCCGCCGCACCCGCGTAGGGAACTCCGCCGCCGCCACCGCGTCCGCGCGGGCGGGCAGCAGCCGGATGCCGGACCCGTCGAGCACGATCCGCTCCTCCGCGGACAGGTCACGCGCGCCGATCAGCAGGACCTGCTCGTCGGGCACCGGCCGGAACCCCGGGATCGACCCGGCGAGCGGAGCCCAGCAACGGCCGGTGAGCACCGCCAGGCCCATGCCGTCGAAGAAGCCCGAGGCGGAGGTCTCCGGGGTGTTCAGGTCGCCGTGCGCGTCGAGCCACAGCACGGCCAGGTCGTCCGCCGGATCGGCCAGCCCGGCGACCACGCCCACGCTGGCGTTGCAGTTGCCCGACAGCACCACCGGCGCGGCGCCCTCGGCCACCGCCCGCCGGGTCTGCCCGGCGATGGCCCGCTGCAACTCGGTGGCCGTCCGGATCTCCTGGGGGAACTCGGGGTCCTCCGGTTCGACGGTGACCACGGTGACTGCGCCGTCCACACCGTCCACACCGTCCGCCCCCAGCCGCCGGTCCGCGCCGTGCCGCAGCAGTTCGGCGGGCCCGGCGCCCATGCGCCGGTCGCGGTGGCCGGAGTCGAACGGGGAGAGGATCAGCCGCGTGGTCATGCGGTGAGCCTGCCATCAGGGCCGGAACAGGCGGTCGAGGTGGTAGTCGATGGTGGCCAGCACCTCGTCGGCCGAGCGCTCCTCCAGCACGACCGAGGTGCGCAGCGAGTCGGTCATGCTCCACAGGATGCGCGACTCCTGCACCGGATCGCGGTCGGCGGCGACCTCCCCGGCCTCCTGCGCGGTCCGGAGCAGGCCGGCGAAGAACTCGATCAGCTTCGGCGTGCCCTCGTTGATGATCCTGCCCATCTCCGGCTCGCTCAGCGCCCGGATGAAGAAGGCGATCTCGACCAGCAACTCGGCTCGCCCCGCCGGATCCACCGGCATCAGTTCGGCCAGGCAGGCCCGCAGGATCTGCCTCGGCGACGGCTGGTCCGTGGTGGCCAGCACCCGCTCGGTGATCCGCTTCTCGCGCTCGGCGCTCTGGTGTTCCAGCGCGAAGAGCAGCATTTCGTCCTTGGACCGGAAGTAGTGCTGCACCGCGCCCATGGACAGCCCGGCCTCGGCGGCCACCTGGCGCAGGCTCACCGCTTCCAGTCCGCGTTCGGCCGCCAGGCGCAGCAGGGCCGCGGCGATCCGGCGGCGCTGCTCGTCCCGGTCGACCCGCTTGGGCAAGTGCGTCCTCCCCTGCTCGGCCGCGTTGCCCGCCGCCGAGCCCGTCCTTTACGATGCGATCGCATTGTAAACATGGGGACAGGGGAAGTGCCATGTCGGGGACGGTGCGGCTGCGGCCGCCGAGCAATGAGCTGAGCCCCCGGGTGATCGGCTGGTGGCGCGCGCAGCACGCGCTGCTGTTCGGGATTCCGGTGCTGGTGCTGGTGGGGCTGGGGGTGTGGCTGAGCGCGGCGCGGTTCTGGCTGCTGCTGCCCGCGGTGGTGCTGGCGGTGGCCGGCCTGCCGTTCGTGGTGCTGATGCCGCTGTGGTGGTACCGGGTGCACCGCTGGGAGGTCACCGACACCGCGGTCTACGTGCGCACCGGGTACTTCTGGCAGGAGTGGCGGGTGGCGCCGATGTCGCGCATCCAGACCGTGGACACCCTGCGCGGGCCGCTGCAGCAGGGGTTCAAGCTGGCCACGGTCACCGTCACCACGGCGTCGTCGAAGGGCCCGATCAAGATCGAGGGCCTCGACCACGAACTCGCCGCGGACCTGGCGCAGCAGCTCACCGAAACCACCCAGGCCACGCCGGGTGACGCGACGTGAGCGCGCCGGAAACCGCCGAGCCGTGGCGGAAGCTCGACAAGCGCACGATCTACGTCAGCGCGCTGGTGCTGGCCGGGGTGGCCGCCGGCGCGGGGGTGCCGACCGGGATCGGCATCGCCTCGGGTGGTTCGCTCGGCGTGGCGCTGGCCTGGGTGCTGCCCGCCGCGGTGCTGCTGATCGCCGTCGGCACGCTCTCGGACTACCTGCGCTGGCTCAAGACCCGCTACCGGATCGGCCCGGAGCGCGCCGAACTGCACACCGGCATCCTGCTGGTGAAACGCCGTTCCCTGGCCAGGGAACGCATCCGGAACGTGGACCTGACGGCGAACCCGCTGCTGCGCGTGTTCGGCCTGGTCACGGTGAAGATCGGCACCGGGGAGCACAGCCAGGGCGGGGAGAGCACGCTGGTGCTGAACCCGGTGACCAAGCAGGAAGCCGACCGGCTGCGGCGGGAACTGCTCGACCGCGGGGCCACCGTGGACGAACGACCGGGGGTGGACGGCACGCTCGCCAGGCTCGACCCGGCGTGGATCCGCTACGCACCGGTGTCCTTCGTCGCGCCCGCGCTGGGCCTGGCGGCCGGTGGCGCGGTGATGCAGGGGTCGGACTGGATCGGTGCCCAGGACGGGGTGGTCCGCTGGCTCATCGGCCTGTTCGCCGGCTTCCCGCTGATCGGCGCGATCCTGGTGCTCGCGGGCGTCCTGCTGGTGGTCGGCGTGCTCGGCTCGCTGGTGCTGTTCGTCGAGATGTGGTGGAACTACCACCTCGAACGCGAACCCGGCGGCACCCTGCGCGTCCGCCGCGGCCTGCTGACCACGCGCTCGGTCTCGCTGGAGGAACGGCGGCTGCGCGGGGTCGAGGTGGTCGAACCGCTCGGCACCCGGCTGGCCGGCGCGGCCAGGGTGGACGCCGTGGCCACCGGCATGGTGCAGCGCCAGGAGGACGACAAGACCGACAGCCGGACGCTGCTGCCCGCCGCGCCCAAGGCGGTGGCCGACCACCTCGCCGCGGTGGTGCTGCGGGAGGAGCGGTCGCCGACCGAGGCCGCCCGGCTGATCGGGCACCCGTTCGCCGCCCGCGGACGGCGGCTGCGGTGGGCGATCGGTGCCGTGGTGCTGCTCTGCGCCGTGCTCGCCGGACTGGGCCTGCTGCTCACCGACGTGCTGCTGCACCTGGCGTGGATCGCCGCGGTGCTCGGCCTGCCGCTCGCGGTGGTGCTGGCCATCGACGCGTACAGGGCGCTGGGGCACGCGATCTCCGGGGCCTACCTGGTCGCCAGGGCGGGCACCGTGCGGCGGGCCACGGTGGCGCTGCAACGCGACGGGGTGATCGGCTGGACGGTCCAGCAGTCGATCTTCCAGCGCCGGGCCGGGCTGCTCACGCTGACCGCCACCACGGCGGCGGGCAGCGGTGGTTACCGCGTGCTCGACGCGGGGGAGAGCGAAGGTCTCGCCTTCGCCGACGAGGCGGTGCCCGGATTGCTCGGGCCGTTCCTGGAAAGGGCTTAGTCTCCGGGGTATGCGCACCGCCTTCGGGGAACAGTTCGACGTTCCGGCCGGGTACCTGAACACGCCGAGCATCGGGGTGCCCCCGGCGGCGGCCGCGGACGCGGTGGCCGAAGCCGTGGCGCGCTGGCGTCGCGGTGGCGACCGGCCGCCGGACTTCGACGAGGCGGTGGCCGCCTCCCGGGCGGGGTTCGCGGAGCTGATCGGCGTCGGGGCCGAGCGGGTCGGCAGCGGCTCCACGGTCTCGCAGCTGATCTCGATGGTCGCCGCCGGACTGCGCGACGGCGCGAAGGTGCTCGTCGCCGAGGGCGACTTCACCAGCGTCACCTTCCCGTTCGCGGCGCTGCGCGGCATCACCGTCACCGAGGCACCGCTTTCCGAACTCGCTGACCGCGCCCGGGACCACGACCTGGTCGCGGTCAGCGTGGTCCAGTCCGCCGACGGCAGCCGCGCCGACCTCGACGCCCTGCGGGCCACCGGGGTCCCGGTGCTGCTCGACGCCACGCAGGCGATCGGCTGGCAGCCGCTGGACCTCGGCTGGGCGGACTGGGTGGTGGCGGCCTGCTACAAGTTCCTGCTCGCCCCGCGTGGTGCGGCCTGGATCGCGGTGCACCCGCGAGCGGTGGAGCGCACGGTGCCCGTGGGCGCGAACTGGTACGCGGGCGAGAACCCGTGGCACACCGTCTACGGCCTCCCGCTGCGGCTGGCCGACGACGCGCGGGCGTTCGACCTGTCCCCGGCCTGGCTGTCCCACGTCGGTGCCGCGATCACCCTGCCGTACCTGGCTTCGCTGGAACTGGAGCGGGTCCGGGCACACTGCGTGGAACTGGCCGACTCGCTGCTGGCCGGGCTGGGCCTGCCCGCGCGGGGCAGCGCGATCGTTTCGCTGCCGCACCCCGCCGCGGCGGAACGGCTCGCCGGGGCCGGGGTGGTCTGCAGCGCGCGCGCCGGGCGGACCCGGCTGGGCTTCCACCTCTACAACTCGGCCGAGGACGTTGACCTGGTGCTGGCCGCACTGCACCCGTTCGAGTGACCATCCCGGTGCGTAGTCGGTTACCGTGACACCTCGTGGTTGGTGCCAACTTCTCCTACCCCGGCGGGGACGCCACGGGCGACACCCGGCCGCTGCCGCGCGTGGGCCAGGGGCCCGCTGCCGCGCCGCCCCCGTCCCGCCCGCCGCGCTCGCTGCTGGGCAATCCGCTGGTCAAGGGCGTCGGCCTGGTGCTGGTGGCGGTTTTGTCCGGACTGGTCTGGTGGCTGATCCGGGACGAGGCCGAGCCCGAGGTGCAGGCCCAGCCGGACCCGCTGGTCTCCGGTGAGTTCAAGTACGAGCGCGTGGCCGGCCCGGTGACCAGCACCGACTGCGCCGGCAACTCCTACGGCGAGATCGAGCGCTGGTTCCAGGCGCACCCGTGCCAGCGGGTGGTGCGCGCGCTGTACGTGACCAGCGCCGGGGAAGACGCCAGGGCGCTGGTCTCGGTGGTGGTGGTCACCATGCCGGACCCCGAACTGGCCGGGCAGCTCAAGGCGGTCACCGACACCGACAACACCGGCAACATCAGCGACCTGGTCCGCGACGGCACGGCGAAGCTGCCCAAGGCGCCCGAGGTGGCGAAGGGCAACTACGAGTCCAAGGTCGCCGGCACCGAGGTCACCATCGTCGAAGGCGACTTCTACGACAAGCACTCCGACGACCCCCTGCTCAAGCGCATCACCACCGACGCCCTCCGCCTGTCCGACGCCCTCCGCCCCGGCACCTGAGCAGCCGCCCGCCCGCGCCCCGGGCACCCGATCAGGTGCCCGGCAGGGCCACCGCGGGAGGCTGCTCGCCCGCTTCCTTGCGCCAAGCCGTCCCACGGGTGGCCGAGCCGACCAGTGCCCGCAGCGCGACCGTGCGCAGCGCCGTGTCGTCGGTGCGTTCGAGCACCCCCCGCCAGGCCGCGGCCGCGTCGGCTTCGGCGGTGGCGACCAGCGCCATCGCCGACTTGCCGTCGGTCACCGGCTTCGGCGGCAGGTAGGCGGGCTCGGTCGGCACCGGGGTCGCCCCGGCCGCGGTCAGCAGGCGCTCGCAGGCGTCCCGCCGGTCGCGGTGGGCGAGCGCGCCGTTCTCGGTGCCGCTGCGGAACCCGTTCGGCAGGAACGCGGTGACCAGGCCGTAGACCCAGACCGCCGCGTGCTCGGCGGCCAGCGCGCCCTGCACCGCGTCGACGGCCTCGGGGGCGAGCTGCCCGGCCTGCCCCGGCTCCACGTCGTCCCCGGCGTCGCCCGCGCCCAGCTCCGGCGACAGCTGCTGCACCGAGGCGCAGCCGGCGGCCACCGAACCGGCCAGCGCCGCGCGGTGGCGCGGCAGCGTCGGCACCAGGCCGGCGGCCTGCTCGCGGGCCTGCTCCAGCCGCTTCCCGAGCGCTTCGAGCCCGGACAGCGGCGTGGTGTCGGCGGTGCTCGCGGCCTTGGGCCGGTTGAGCCGGTCCACTTCGGACTGCAGCGCGTCGGCCTGCGCGGTGCGCACGGCGGCGACCTGCTCGGCCAGCGGCCCGCCCAGCGCGCTCGCCGCCGCGGCGTCGGCACGGGCCTGCTCCAGCAGCGGGGCCAGCTCGTCCGGCGCGGTCTCGTAGCCGTCACCGCACGCGGCGGCCAGCGGCAGCGTCACGGCGGCCAGCGCGGTGGCCCGCAGGCCCCGGAGGAAGTGCCGTCGGCTCAGCGGCGTCGGTCTGACTCTCACGACGCCCCATCCTGCCAGTACGCCGATGCCCACCGCGCTCATGCGTGCCTGACGGCGCACCGGATAAGCTGGACCATCACTGAGCCGAACAGCCGAACAGGAGAGCGCCAAGGTGGCAGGAGAACTCGCCGGGCGGCTCGAGCCGATCGTGGCCGAAGCCGTTTCGGGCGCGGGTTTCGAGCTCGATGCCCTCGAGGTGCAGCAGGCGGGCCGCCGCAAGCTGGTCAAGGTCGTCGTCGACGGCGAAGACGGCGTGGGGTTGGACGAGGTGGCCGAAGTCAGCCGGACGGTCTCGGCGGTGCTGGACGAGCAGGAGCACATCCTGGCCGGCGCGTACACGCTGGAAGTCACCTCACCGGGTGTCGACCGCCCGCTGAGCAGGCCGCGGCACTGGCGCCGCGCGCGGTTCCGCCAGGTCCGGGTCACCCCGGTGGAGGGGGCCGGGTTCGTCGGGCGCGTCGGGCACTGCGGCGAGGACGCCGCGCGGATGCTGGTCGACGGCGAACTGCGCACCGTCGGCTACCACGAGGTCGCCAAAGCGGTGATCGAGGTCGAGTTCCGGCAACCGCCCGCCGAGGAGCTGCGGCTGCTGGAAAGCGACGACCATGACGACCACGGCGACCGGAGCCACACGGAGGAGGAGTCGAAGTGAACGTCGACATCGCGGCACTGCGGGCGATCGAGCGGGACAAGGACATCCCCTTCGAAACGGTGCTGGAGGCCATCGAGACCGCCCTGCTGACCGCCTACAAGCACACCGAGGGGCACCAGCCGCACGCCAGGATCGACATCGACCGCAAGTCCGGGTACGTGCGCGTGCTCGCGCACACCCTCGACGACAGCGGGGAGATCGACGAGGAGTGGGACGACACCCCCGAGGGCTTCGGCCGGATCGCCGCGACCACCGCCCGCCAGGTCATCCTGCAGCGGCTGCGTGACGCCGAGCACGAGAAGACCTTCGGCGAGTTCTCCACCAAGGAGGGCGAGATCGTCGCCGGGGTGATCCAGCGCGACGCGCGGGCCAACGCCCGCGGCATGGTGGTGGTGCAGATCGGCGGCACCGAGGGCGTGCTGCCCGCCGCCGAGCAGGTGCCCGGCGAGTCCTACCAGCACGGCAGCAGGCTCAAGGCGTACGTGGTCGGCGTCTCGCGCAGCGCGCGCGGCCCGCAGATCACGCTGTCGCGGACGCACCCGAACCTGGTGCGCAAGCTCTTCGCGCTCGAGGTCCCGGAGATCGCCGACGGCACGGTCGAGATCGCCGCGGTGGCCCGTGAGGCAGGTCACCGGTCCAAGATCGCGGTCCGCTCGACGGTGCCCGGGGTCAACGCCAAGGGCGCCTGCATCGGCCCGGTCGGCGCCCGGGTGCGCAACGTCATGAGCGAGCTGGCCGGTGAGAAGATCGACATCATCGACCACTCCGACGACCCGGCGCGCTTCGTCGGGAATGCGCTGTCGCCGGCGAAGGTTGTCTCCGTACGGGTGGTCGACGAGCGCGCCAAGACCGCCAGGGTGGTGGTGCCGGACTTCCAGTTGTCGCTGGCCATCGGCAAGGAGGGGCAGAACGCCCGCCTCGCCGCGCGGCTGACCGGCTGGCGGATCGACATCCGGAGCGACTCCGCCGGCGACGGCGGGGACGCCGAGAACACCACCGAGAACACCACCGCGGAGGACGTGCCGGGGGGTGCCGGAGGGGGTCGATCAGGACTCGATCAGGACTCGACTCCGCGTCCGGCCACAACCGGTTCCGCCGACTGAAGGGTCAGGGGCTAGACTTGGGAGTGGTTCGAAGCTCGGAACCGGAAATCGCGCTCGAGCACCGGGGTGACCCGGTGCGCACCTGTGTCGGTTGCCGGACCCGTGCTTCGTGCGGTGAACTGCTGCGAGTGGTCGCGGTCGAGGGCAGGCTGGTCGCCGACGAACGTCGGCGGCTGCCGGGACGGGGTGCCTGGGTGCACCCGGTCGCGGAGTGCCTGGCCAAGGCCGAGCGGCGGCGAGCGTTCCCCCGGGCCCTGCGGGTGCCCGGTCCGCTCGACGCGGCGCAGTTGCGGCGGTTCACTTCAGGTGTCACCGGGTGACGGGCTCCTTCCGGAGTCCGCCGCCCGGAACGGCGCGGGACGTCCCCGTGCCGCGTGGAATCAAGGAAGCAGGTCGACCCGTCATGAGTCAGCCGTGAAGCTGAAGCCATGAACGCGCGACAATAGGACGAGGTCTGCGGTCTTGCCGCCGGCCTCCCCAGAACAGGAGTGCTGTGCCAGGCAAGGCCCGTGTCCACGAGCTCGCCAAGGAGCTCGGGGTTACCAGCAAGGAAGTACTCGCCAAGCTCAAGGAGCAGGGCGAGTTCGTGAAGTCGGCGTCGTCGACGGTGGAGGCCCCGGTGGCCCGCCGCGTCCGTGACGCCTACGCCAAGAAGGACGGCGCCAAGGGCGGCCGGAAGCCGGTCCCCGGCCCCGCCAACGGCGCGAAGCCGGGACCCCCGGCCAAGATGACCCCCAAGCCGCCCGCCGCTCCGGCGGCGGCTCCGCAGGCACCCGCCCAGGACCGCCCGGCCGCGCAGCAGCCGCGTCCGGCCGTTCCCGGTGCGCGTCCCGGCCCCCGGCCCGGCCCGCGTCCGGCGGCCCCCGCGCCGCAGGCCCCGGCTCAGCCGGAGCCGGAGCCGCAGGCCCCCGCGGCGAAGGCGGCCCCCGCGCCGCAGCCGCAGCCGCAGGCCCCGGCGCAGCCGGCCAAGCCGGCTACCCCGGCCCCGAAGCCGGAGACGCCCGCCGCGGCCTCGCCCGGCGTGGTGCCGCCGAAGCCGCAGGGCCCCAAGCCCGGTGGCCCGAAGCCCGGTCCGCGCCCGCCGCGGGTCGGCAACAACCCGTTCGGCGTCGGCTCGGGTGCGCCCGCGCCGCGTCCGTCCGCCCCGCGTCCCGGTGGCGGGCAGTCCGGTGGCGACCGGCCCCCGCGTCCCGGTGGCGACCGCCCGCCGCGTCCCGGTGGGGACCGCCCCGCCGGTGACCGTCCCGCGGGCAACCGGCCGAACCCGGGCAACATGCCCCCGCGGCCGAACCCCGGCATGATGCCGGGCCGCACCCAGCGGCCCGCGCCCGGCGGTGGCCGCGGTGGTCCCGGCGGCGGTGCCCGTGGTGGCCCCGGTGGCGGCGCCCGTGGTGGTCCCGGTGGGCCCCGCGGTGGTGGCGGTGGCGGCTTCCGCCCCGGTGGCGGTGGCCCCGGCGGCGGTGGCGGCGGCGGTGGCTTCCGCCCCGGCGGCGGCGCCCCGGCCGGTGGTGGCGGTTTCCGCGGTGGCGGCGGTGGCCGTGGTGGTCCCGGCGGCCGCGGCGGCACGGCCGGTGCCTTCGGCCGTCCCGGTGGCCCCTCGCGCAAGGGCCGCAAGTCGAAGCGGCAGAAGCGCCAGGAGTACATGGACAACATGCAGGCGCCCAGCGTCGGCGGTGTCCGCCTGCCCAAGGGCTCCGGTGAGACGATCCGGCTGCCCCGCGGTGCCTCGCTGACCGACTTCGCGGACAAGATCGACGCGAACCCGGCTTCGCTGGTGCAGGTGCTGTTCCACCTCGGTGAGATGGTCACCGCCACGCAGTCGGTGTCGGAGGACGTGCTGGAGCTGCTCGGCTCCGAGATGAACTACGTCGTCCAGGTGGTCAGCCCCGAGGAGGAGGACCGCGAGCTGCTGGAGACCTTCGACATCACCTACGGCGACGACGCCGGTGACGAGGAGGACCTGCAGATCCGGCCGCCGGTGGTGACCATCATGGGTCACGTCGACCACGGTAAGACCCGCCTGCTGGACACGATCCGGAAGACGAAGGTGCGCGAGAGTGAAGCCGGTGGCATCACCCAGCACATCGGCGCCTACCAGATCGAGACCGAGCTCGAGGGCGAGCCGCGGCTGATCACCTTCATCGACACCCCGGGTCACGAGGCGTTCACCGCCATGCGTGCCCGTGGGGCGAACTCCACCGACATCGCGGTGATCGTGGTCGCCGCCGACGACGGTGTGATGCCGCAGACGGTGGAGGCGATCAACCACGCGCAGGCCGCCAAGGCCCCGATCGTGGTGGCGATCAACAAGATCGACAAGGAGGGCGCGAACCCGGACAAGATCCGGCAGCAGCTCACCGAGTACAACCTGGTGGCCGAGGAGTACGGCGGCGACACCATGTTCGTCGAGATCTCCGCGCGGCAGAACATCAACATCGACGGGCTGCTCGAAGCCATCCTGCTCACCGCGGACGCGGCGCTGGACCTGCGGGCCAACCCGGACATGGAGGCCCAGGGCGTGGCGATCGAGGCGCACCTGGACCGCGGCCGCGGTCCGGTGGCCACGGTGCTGGTGCAGCGCGGCACGCTGCGGGTCGGCGACTCGGTGGTGGCCGGCGACGCCTACGGCCGCGTGCGCCGCATGGTCGACGAGCACAACGAGGACGTCACCGAGGCACTGCCCTCGCGTCCGGTGCAGGTCATCGGGTTCACCTCGGTGCCGGGCGCCGGGGACACCTTCCTCGTGGTGGACGAGGACCGGGTCGCGCGGCAGATCGCCGAGCGGCGCCAGGCCCGCATCCGCAACGCCCAGAACGCGGCCAAGCGGAAGCGCGTCAGCCTGGAGGACCTGGACTCCGCGCTGAAGGAGACCAACACCCTCAACCTGATCATCAAGGGTGACAACTCGGGTACCGTCGAGGCGCTCGAAGCATCCTTGCTGCAGCTGGACGTGGGTGAGGACGTCGACCTCAACGTGGTGCACCGCGGCGTCGGTGGCGTCACCGAGAGCGACATCGACCTGGCGACCGCTTCGGACGCCATCGTGCTGGGCTTCAACGTCCGGGCGCAGGGCAAGGCCACCGAGCGGGCCACGCGCGAAGGCGTGGACGTCCGCTACTACACGGTGATCTACCAGGCGATCGACGAGATCGAGCAGGCCCTCAAGGGCATGCTCAAGCCCGAGTACGAAGAGGTCGAGCTGGGCAAGGCCGAGGTCCGCGAGGTGTTCAAGTCCTCGAAGATCGGCACCATCGCCGGTTGCCTGGTCACCTCCGGGGAGATCCGCCGCAACGCCAGGGCGCGCCTCATCCGCGACAACGTCGTGGTCGCCGAGAACCTGCCGATCAGCTCGCTGCGGCGGTTCAAGGACGACGTGGTCGAGGTCAGGGACGGCTACGAATGCGGTCTGACCCTCGGGTCGTACAGCGACATCAAGGTCGAGGACGTCATCGAGACCTACGAGCAGCGCGAGAAGCCTCGCGCCTGACGCGCGGCACCGGCCGGGGACGGGCACCGGGTCCCCGGCCGGTTCACGCGCCCGGAGGGTGGATGTACGTAGGAGCGCTCGAGTTCGACCTGCTGCTCGGGGATGTGCACTCGCTCAAGCAGAAGCGCTCGGTGGTGCGGCCGCTGATCGCGGACGTGCGCAAGCGGTTCGAGGTGTCGGTCGCCGAGGCCGGTCACCTGGACCTGCACCGCCGTGCGCTGATCGGGGTGGCCGTCGTGGCCGCCGACAACGGGCACGTGCGAGACGTCCTCGATGCCTGTGAACGCCTGGTCGCCGGCCGCCCGGAGCTGGAACTGCTCTCGGTGCGGCGCAGGCTGATCGGACCGGAAGACTAGAAAGGGGTGTGCGTCGTGGCCGATCCGGCACGCGCGCGCAAGCTCGCCAAGCGGATTTCCCAGATCGTGGCCTCCGCCATCGAGCACGACATCAAGGACCCGCGGCTGGCGAACGTGACCATCACGGACACCAAGATCACCGCGGACCTGCACGACGCGACGGTGTACTACACGGTGCTCGGCGAGACGCTGGACTCCCCGCCGGACACCGCGGGTGCGGCGGCGGCGCTGGAGTCGGCCCGCGGGGCGCTGCGGTCGAAGGTGGGGCAGGGGACCGGGGTCCGGTACACGCCCACGCTGACCTTCGTCACCGACAACATTCCCGAGGAGGCGCAGCGGATCGAGGACCTGCTGGCCAAGGCCAGGGAAGCCGACGCCGAGGTGGCCCGCCGGGCCACCGGGGCGCAGCCCGCCGGTGAGGCGGACCCGTACCGCCCGCCGCGGGTGGACGACGAAGAATAGGTTGCCGGGCCGGGGTTTCTCGCGACGGGCGCTGCTGCTGGGCGGTGGCGCCCTCGCGGCCGCGGCCTGCGCTCCGCCCGATCCGGCCGAACCCGCGGTGCCCACGCCGGTGCCGCCGGTGGTGCCCGCGCCACCGACCCCGGCCGGTCCGGTCACCGTGGACCGGGTGTGGTCGGCGGCCCGCGGGGCGGAACTGGACCTGGTGCTGATCTCCCCGGAGGGGGTGCCCGCCGCGGACCTGCCGGTCTGCCTGGCGCTGCACGGCCGCGGGGCCGGTGCTCGGACCTTCGTGGAGCTGGGCCTGCCGTCGTTGCTGACCGAGGCGGTGCGGGCGGGGGTGCCGCCGTTCACCGTGGCCGCGGTGGACGGGGCGCACTACTGGGTCGCGGTCGAGCCGGCCGACGACCCGCAGCGCATGCTGGCCGAGGAGGTGCCCGGCTGGCTGACCCGCCGCGGTCTCGGCCTGCGCAGCGGTGGGGTGCCGTCGGCGGTCATGGGGATTTCGATGGGGGCCTTCGGCGCGTTGCGCTACACCCGTGACCACCGGGACCTGCGGGCCGCGGCCGCGATCAGCCCCGCGCTGTTCGTCGGCTGGGGTGACGCGCGGTCGCGCAAGGTGTTCGCCGACCGCGCCCAGTGGGAGGCGCACGAGCCCCTGCTGCACGCCGACGAGACCGCGCCGGTGCCGGTCGGCCTCTGGTGCGGCACGCAGGATCCGTTCGCGGGGGCGGCCCGCCGGTACATCCAGGCGGCGCGGCCTGAGGTGTCGCGGCTGGCCCCGGGTGGGCACACGGAGAGGTACTGGAAAGCGGTGTTGCCGGAGGTGCTTCGGTTCATCGGGGAACGGGTGGGGTGATCGGCTCCACCCCGGTTTTTCAGTGTGACAACGAGGGCTTCGCCGTGTTTTTGGCTGTGGACCCGGGTGGGGAGGGGGGTCTGGGTGGGGGCTGCTGTGGGTGCCCGGCTGCGGTTTGTTGGGTTGGCTGTGGCGGCGGTTTGGGTGTGCCCTTTCAGGGTGCTGGTTTTGTCGCGACGATCAGGTCTCGCACGATTGATTGGTCTACCCGGTGTTCGAACTCGTCGTAGGGGGCCTGGGTGCGGACGTCGAGGCCGGCGCGGGTGAGGGTGGCGGCCAGGTCCTCGCGCTCGGTGACGTGGGTGTTCCACGAGATGCCGAGCGCGCCGCCCGGGCGCAGCACCCGGGTCCACACCGGAACGGCGGCGGCCAGCAGGTCGCTGGGGCTGCGGGCCAAGGTGGCTTCGCGGTGGCTGCCGTGCTGCACGCCGTAGGGGGCGTCGGTGACGATGAGGTCGACGGAGTTCGCCCGCAGCAGTTCGTCGGTGGTGAGCGTGTCGCAGTTGTAGACGGTCAGGCTCCGGGTGTCGCCGGCCTTGTACTGCTCCTTGGTCAGCCCGTATTCGACCTCGAGCCGCCGGCCGAGGCGGATCTTGTTGCGCCGCAACGCACCCGAGTCGGCGGTGTGCTTGATCCGCTTGTTCCGCAGCCAGGTCTTGAGGAACAGCTCATAGGCGTCGAAGTCCTTGCCGTCCACGTCGAAGCCGGTGGCGTGGAAGCCGTACATCATCGCCTGGTTGAGCGTGGTTCCCCGGCCGCACAACGGGTCCAGCAACCGCAGCGGCTCGGTGAAACCGCGTCCGGACACCAGCAGGGTGACGTTGAGCAGCAGCTTGGTGAACAGCTCGTTCGTCTTGCCGGGGTACTTCTGGATGGTCAGCAGGTCCGAATCGAACCGGTCGGCGCGTCGCACGGCCAGTGGGCGCAGCAGGTCACCGGTCACCTCGAACAACGCGTACAACGCCGAAAGGTTCGACAGGCAGGCCAGATCGGCGTCACCCAGCGGAGCCGCGGTGGTGAAGGTGACGTAACCGACGCCGCCGATCTCGGTCTCATCGATCTCGGTGACCTCGGCCGACAGCGCGGTCGCGCCGAACACGGCCAGCTCGGCGCGGAGCAGCTTGGGGGTGGAGTCGGTGTAGACCCGGTTGGCTGAGGGATAGACCAGGATCGCGTACTGGGGCATCCGCGACAGCGTAGCTTGCGGGGGTGACCACCTCGCAGCTCGACATCGATCGCGCCACGGCTCTGCTCCGGGACGCCGCCGACGTGACCATCCTGTCCCACGTCCGCCCCGACGCCGACACGCTCGGCAGCGCGCTGGCCCTCGGCCGGGTGCTGCGGCGTCGCGGCGCGACCGTGCGGGTGTCCTATTCGGGTGGTGCCACCCTGCCGGACAGCTTGCGCTCACTGGATCCCGACGGCCTGTACGTGCCCGAGGACGAGCTGCCCGCGGCCGAACCGCTGCTGGTCGCGGTGGACACGGCCAGCGCGTCCCGGCTCGGTGCGCTGACCGGCCGGGTCGAGGCCACCCGTGCCGCCGGTGGTGAGGTCCTGGTGGTCGACCACCACGCCTCCAACCCCGGCTTCGGCACGGTCAACGTGGTCGACCCGCACGCCGAGGCGACCGTGGTGCTGGTGCTGCGGCTGCTCGACGCGCTGGGGGAGGAGCTGGACGCGGTGACCGCGAGCTGCCTGTACGCCGGGCTGGTCACCGACACCGCGATGTTCCGGCTGGCCAAGCCCGCCACCCACCGGATGGCCGTGCGGCTGCTCGAAGCCGGGGTCGACCCGGCCGCGCTGACCAGGGAGGTGGTGGACGAGCGGCCGTTCGCGGCGCTGGCCATGCTCGGCTCGGTGCTCTCCGCCGCGCGGTTCGAACCGGACGCCGCGCAGGGCCTCGGCCTGGTGCACACCGCGGTCACCGCCGACCTGGCGGCGACCGTGCGCGCCGAGGAGGTCGAGGGCGTGATCGACGTGGTGCGCACGGTCGGGGAGGCCGGGGTGGCGGTGGTGCTGAAGGAGGTGCCCGGGCCGCGTCCGGAGTGGACGGTCTCGCTGCGCTCGGCCGGGCGGGTGGACGTGTCCGCGGTGGCGGTCTCCCTCGGCGGGGGCGGGCACCGGCTGGCTGCCGGGTGCACCCTGACCGGCAGCGCCGACCAGGTGCTGGAGCAGTTGCGCGCCGCGCTGGAGACCGCCCCGCTGCTCTAGCATGGGCAGCGGAGGTTCGTGCACATCGAATGCTCCGCTTTCCTGGGCCGCCGAGTGGCCGCTCGGCGGCCCAGGCCACGGCTCACGGCAGCAGCAGGCCCCAGTACAGGCCCCACGGGACCAGTAGCACCGCACCGCCGAGCAGCAGGCCGGTCCGGACGCGCCCGGTGTCGGCCTTCCGCCAGGTCACCGCGGTGAAGGCCGCCGAGACCAGCGTGCCGACCGCCAGCAGTTGCACCACCAGCCAGAACAGCGGCCTGCCCGCGACCACCGGGCCGACCTCCTGGCCGTTGCTCAGCATGATCCAGCCCAGGAAGCCCAGCAGGCCGGTGGCGGTCAGCAGGCCGGTCGCCGCGGTCCAGCGCGCCGGGGCCGAGCCGGGGCGCCGTCGTCGCACCAGGGCGGTCAGCGGGTAGGCGGCGAAGCACACGAGCAGGGCCAGCAGCGTGATCGCCTGCACCCACAGCGATTCCCACCAGGCCAGCGGGGACAGCGGCCCGGCGGGCTCGGCCTGCGCGGGCGGTGCGTCCGAAGTGGACGCGGGAGCCCCCTCGGCCAGGCCGTGCACCCAGGTGCCGACCAGTTCGGGGTAACCGGGTTCGAGCGGGTCGAGCCGGTCGAACCCGCTGGTGGTGCGGATCAGCGAGTGGTGCGCCTCGGGGAACACCCGCATGGTGTAGCTGGGGTTCCCGGCCAGCGCACGGGCGTAGATCGCGACGGCGTCACCCGGCGGGCTCTGCTTGTCCTTGCCGCCCCAGATGCCGAGCACCGGCATGCGCAGCTTCTCCAGGGTGGGCACCGGGTCGAAGTTCGCTTCGGGGAAGACCCCGGCTTCGGTGGCGATCCTGGTGCCGGTGGACGAAACGAGGTCCAGCACCGACGGCGAGGTCACGCCCTGGTGCCGCAGCCACTGGCGGTAGCTCCACGACTGGGCCCGCACCGGGCTGACCCCGTTCGCGCCGACCACGATCAGGAAGGCGGGATCGCTGCGGGTGGCCGCCAGCGGGGCCACCCACGCGCCCTCGCTGAGGCCCCACAGCCCGGTGCGGGCCGGATCGGCCTCCGGGCGGGTGCGCAGGTACGCCAGCGCCGCCGCGGCGTCGTCGGCCAGCGCGGAGAAGTTGCGGCTGGTCGAGGAGTACGCGCTGAGATCCTTGTCGTAGATCAGCGTGACGATGCCCTGCGCGGCGAAGGCAGCCGCCTCCTTGCGGATCTTTTCCCTGGTCACCCGGCCGGAGCCGTGGACGAGCACCAGGGCGGGCCGCCGGGTGCCGTCGGGTGGCGGGCCGACGATCGAGCCGTGCAGGGTCTTGCCACCGCTCGGGAACGATATGTCCTCGTCCACCGACGCCCGGGCGGGAACGGGGAGAAGGCTGAAGAGCAAACCGAACACGGCGAGCAGGGTCGCCGTTCGTCTGGTGCGCAGCATGGGGCCGCGGTCCTTCCAATGAGGTTCGTGCACATCGATTGCTTCGGGGAAACCCGGTGCCGCAGGGTGGCCGCCCTCCGGCACGGGTGCGGGTCGTCCTAGTCCACGGGCGCCTCCGGTTCCGGGATCGGGAAGGCGACGAAGCGCACCGCCAGCGCCCTGGCGCCGGCCGGGACGTCCTCGTCGGAGCGCCAGTACCGGCGCAGCAGTTGCAGGTAGTCCTCGAAGAAGCGCTCGGCTTCGTCCCGCGTGAGGTGCAGGGTGCCGCGGCTGAACGGCAGCACGTCACCCCATTCGCCCATCGCTTCCCGCTGCTCCTGGAACCGGGCGAAGAGGGCGAGGTCGGCGTCGAACTTCTGCCGCCCGAACTCGTCGAGCTGGGCACGCAGCCCGGGGCTCTGCGCGCTGAGGGGCGGGAAACGCAGGTCGTGGTGGCGGATGCGCCACCAGCGTTCCCGCCCGCGCGCGGCCTGCCCGGTCTCCTCGACGAAGCCGTGCTCGGCCAGCTGCCGCAGGTGGTAGCTGGTGGCGCCGCTGTTCTCCCCGAGCGCCCTGGCCAGCATCGTGGCGGTGGCGGGCCCGCGCCGCAGTTCGGTCAGGATCCGCAGGCGGCGCGGGTGGGTGAGCGCTTTGAGCCTGGCCGGGTCGTGGACCTGCTCCGGTTCGGGCGGACTGGGCATGGGGGCGAAACTAGCGGTGCACAGTTTTCTGTGCACCGGGTGCGGCCCGATCTCCGGGACATCTCAGGGTGCTCCCGGGGTCAGGCCGACTGCATCCGGCGGGCGAGCGCACCCACCCGCGGGAGCCTCCTGCGGTTGACGTCGATCACGGTGCCTTCGTCGTGGCCCTGTTCCCCGGCCCGGACCCAGCCGCGGTGCAGCTGCCCGGCCACCTCGACCCGCAGCGCCGCCGAGAACGACGCCGCGTCGATGCCGGCGTAGCCCTGCCGGACCACACCCTGGTAGATGGCGTCGGACACGGCCAGCAGCAGCGGGTGGTCCGTGCTGCGGAGGAGGTCTTTCAGCGCCGGGGCGTCGAGCAGGCGGAAGGCGAGGTCCAGTGCTTCGCCGAAGCACCCGTTGCGGTCGAAGTGCACCTCACCGGCGTGCAGCACGGCCCGCATCCGCAGGCGCCTGCCGGGCTGGTCCACGGCGTGGGCGAGCAGCATCTCCTCCAGCGACGGCACCACCTCGGCCAGGAAGACCGTGCGCGGCACCTCGTCCACCGGGCGGACCAGCACCAGCACGCTGTCACCGCGGTCGAAGTAGGGTTCGTGGTGGTCCTCGCCGATGCCCGCCTGCCGCAGGCTGCGCTCGACCATGTCGTACATCGCGGCCCGCAGGCTCGCCTTCGCCGTGTTGTTCTGCTTGGTCGACCCCTCGATGTCCACCGCGAAGATGACCCGGGTCACCGGCGGTCCGGGGTCCAGCGTGTTCACGGCGCACTGCCTGGTGACGGTGCGCTCTTCCCGGTTTCCAGCATGAAGATCGGTCTCCTTCCGGACGCCCCCGACGCCCTTCCCCCTTACGACACCGGAATTACTTGCCTGGCCGGGAGCGCGGCGACGGCGGTACCGTTGAGACCGCGGTGCGACTCCCGCCTGCTGGCCGTGGGTGGTGGTTCTACTCCGCCGGGGCGGCCCCTGTGCCAGCAGAGGCCGCCCCCACTGCTCATCTCATTCGTCCTCTCCCAGTCGTCCGAGCAGCTCGTCGAGGAACACCTGGGTGTCGTCCTCGGAGAGCGCCATCTGCTGCAGTTCGCGGAAGAACTTCATGTACCGCGCGGTCTGCTCGTTCGGTTCGTCGAAGAGCTGGTCGCCGTCCGGGCTTTCCAGCAACAGCGCGTAGTCGTCCTGCTCCTCGGACAGGTCGAGCACGAGGAACGAGCTGACCATGGCCGCCTTGGGGCCGGCGCTGAACGGCATCACGCGGATGTGCATCTGCTTGTACGCGGACAGCTCCACCAGCTGCCGGAGCTGCCCCGCCATCACCTCGGCGTCGCCGACCTGCCGCAGCAGTGCGGATTCGTCGATGATGTAGGACAACTCGGGTCCACCCGAGCGCAACAGCTCCTCGCGGCGCCGCATCCGCAGTTCCACCCCGCGCTCGATGCGGGCTTCCTCCGAGCCGTAGGCCCGCATGATCGCCGCGGCGTATTCGGGGGTCTGGAGCGTGCCCGGCACGATCAGCCCCTGGAACTGGCTGATCCGGACGGCCGAGGACTCCAGGCCGATGAAGTTGATGAACTGCGGGCGGTAGACGTCGCGGTACTGGTGCCACCAGGCCGGTTTCTTGCTCGCCTTGACCATGTCGACCAGCTGGTCGACCCGCTCGCGCTCGGTGATCTCGTAGTGCAGCAGCAGGGCCTTGAGGTCGGTCACCGAGATGCCGACCGTGCCCTTCTCGATCCGGATGAGCTTCGACGGGGACCAGTCGAGAGCTTCCGCGACGTCGCGCTGGGTGTAGCCCCTGCTGTCGCGTTCCTGCCGCAGCACAGCTCGCAGCCTCCTGAGCTGGCCTACGGGGGAATCCGCCCTCGTCATCTATCCGTCCTCCTGGTGGTTGGTGGCCACCTGCTATGTGGCAGATGGTAGCAGTCACAATGCTTACCAGCGAAGGGCTGAGCGCAGAAAGTTGGGTGTCACTCCGACAAATTTCCGTCCGCCAGCTGGCACGGCTCTTGTGGCCTAGTCCACCCTAGGAGGGTGTGCGTGAGCACGGGGGAATACCGGGGTCACCTCATCCGGTGACGTTGAATGGGGGCTCAGGCGCCGGTGCGGACGGCGGCGAGGAAGGCGGCCCAGCCCGCCGCGGAGAAGTGCAACCGGGGACCCCGGCGGTCCTTGGAGTCGCGGACCTGCACGCTGTCGTGGTCGAAGGCCACTTCCAGGCAGTCGTTACCGTCGCCGCCGCTCGCGGAGCTCTTGATCCAGCGAAGGCCGGACGAATCGACTTCGACCACGCGTGGGCTGCCCACGTGTCCTCCCCCGGGTGTGCGCATGACGGGTCCCGATCGAAATTTCAGCTTATGGGCGGTGACTGAGCGTTTACTACCGCCGTCAGAGTCAGGACCGGCCGAGCGAACGGGGGATTGTCGGTACGGATAGTTAGGCTCGGCAAGTGCCTGACTCCGCTCCCGCTCCGGTATCCGCCAAACGGGTGCTCGGCCTCGCCGTGCCCGCACTCGGGGTGCTCGCCGCCGAACCGCTGTACGTCCTGGTGGACACCGCCGTCGTCGGCCACCTCGGCGCGCTGCCGCTGGCCGGGCTGGCGCTCGGCGGCGTGCTGCTCGCGCAGGTGTCGACCCAGCTGACCTTCCTGTCCTACGGCACCACCTCGCGCACCGCCCGGCTGCACGGCGCGGGCCGCCGGGCGGACGCGGTCCGGGAGGGCGTGCAGGCGACCTGGCTGGCCATCGGCGTCGGGCTGGTGCTGCTGCTGGCCGGGCAGCTGCTCGCGGCGCCGGTCGCGCGCGGGCTGGCCGGGGACGCCGAGATCGCCGGCGAGGCGGTGGCGTGGCTGCGGATCGCCTTGTTCGGCGCGCCGCTGGTCCTGATCACCATGGCGGGCAACGGCTGGATGCGCGGCGTCCAGGAGGCCCGCCGCCCGCTCTGGTACGTGCTCGCGGGCAACGGCATCTCCGCGGTGCTGTGCCCGCTGCTGGTCTACGGCGCCGGCTGGGGGCTCGAGGGCTCGGCCGTGGCGAACGTGGTGGCGCAGGTGATCTCGGCGGCGCTGTTCATCCGGGCGCTGGTCGCCGAGCGGGTGTCGCTGAAGCCGGAGTTCGGCGTGATGCGGGCGCAGCTGGTGCTCGGCCGGGACCTGGTGCTGCGCAGCTTCGCCTTCCAGGCGTGCTTCCTCTCCGCGGCCGCGGTCGCCGCCCGCACCTCCACCGAGGCGGTCGGCGCGCACCAGGTGGTGCTGCAGCTGTGGACCTTCCTGGCACTGGTGCTGGATTCGGTGGCGATCGCGGCGCAGTCGCTGGTCGGCGCGGCGCTGGGGGCGGGGCAGCAGCGGCAGGCCCGGGGCATCGCCACCCAGCTCACCCGGTACGGCCTGGTCTTCGGGTGCGTGCTGTGCGTGCTCTTCGCCGCGGTGTCGCAGGTGCTGCCGAAGGTGTTCACCGCCGACGCCGGGGTGCTCGCCGAAATCCCGCACGCCTGGTGGTTCTTCGTCGCGCTGCAGCCCATCGCCGGGGTGGTGTTCGCGCTGGACGGGGTGCTGCTCGGCGCCGGGGACGCGGCCTTCCTGCGCACCGCGACCCTGCTCAGCGCGGCGGCCGGGTTCCTGCCGCTGGTCTGGCTGTCGCTGGCCTTCGGCTGGGGCCTGGCCGGGATCTGGACCGGGTTGTCGCTGTTCATGGTGTTCCGGCTGGTCGCCGTGCTGGTGCGCTGGCGCTCGGGCGACTGGGCGGTGGTCGGCGCGGTCCGGGCGGCCTGACGGGTGGCCGGTGGTGTGGCCAAAGCCACCTCGGTAACGGGTATGTTCCGGCATTGCTTAGGCGATACAACGAATGGGGCGGCACCGGCGGCGTCCTCTGCCCAGTTCGCGTACCGCTCCAGGAGGATGCCTTGTCCGCCCCCACCACCGGACGTGCCAGCTGCCGGTCGTGGTTGATCTGGCTGACCGCCGCCGCGGTCTACCTGCTCGCCGTGTTCCACCGCACCTCGTTCGGCGTCGCCGGGCTGCAGGCCGCCGAGCGCTTCGGCGTCGGCGCGGCCGCGCTCGGCACCTTCACCGTGCTGCAGGTCGGCGTCTACGCCGCCATGCAGATCCCCACCGGCGTGCTCGTCGACCGCTTCGGCCCGCGCAAGGTGCTCGGCTTCGCGCTGCTGTTCCTCGGCCTCGGCCAGGTCCTGCTCGCCGTGGCCACCTCGTACCCGCTGGGCCTGCTCGCCCGCGCGGTGCTCGGGTTCGGCGACGCGCTCACCTTCGTCAGCGTGCTGCGGCTGATCGCCGCGCACTTCCCCGGCAGGCAGTACTCCGTGGTCACCTCGTTCACCACGGCCATCGGCTACCTGGGCAACCTCGCCGCCACCGTGCCGCTGACCTTCCTGCTCGCCGGTCCCGGCTGGACGCCCACCTTCCTCGGCGCCGGGCTGGTCACCGTGCTCTACGCGGTGGTCGCCACCTGGCGGATCAGGGACGTCCCGGTGGGCACCCCGGCCGCGCCCGCCCCGGCGGCCGGTCGCCGTGTGCTCGCCGGGCGGGTGCTCGAAGCCTGGCGCACGCCGGGCACCCGGCTCGGCTTCTGGGTGCACTTCGCCACCATGTTCGGCGCCAACGTGCTGTCCATGCTGTGGGGCGTGCCGTTCCTGATCGACCAGGGCATGAGCCCGGCCGCGGCCGGCGCCATGCTGACCGTGTTCGTGTTCACCTCGATGTTCGGCGGCCCGGTGGTGGGCAACCTGATCGGGCGGCGGCCGTCGGTGCGGATGCCGCTGGTGGTCGGCTTCCTGGCCGGGGCGGTGCTGGTCTGGGCGGTGCTGCTGGCCTGGCCGGGGGCCGTGCCGGTGCCGGTGCTGGCGCCCGCGTTCGCCTTCTTCGCCCTCGGCGGGCCCGCCTCGATGATCGGGTTCGCGCTGGCCCGCGACTACAACCCGCTCAGCCGGGTCGGCACCGCGACCGGTGTGGTCAACGTCGGCGGTTTCGTCGCCACCACGATCGCCGCGCTCAGCGTCGGCGTGCTGCTCGAACTGACCGGCGGCAACTTCCGGATCGCGCTGCTGTCCATCGTGGCGGTGCTGCTCACCGGCAGCTGGCGCACGCTGGTCTGGTGGCGGCGGGCGCGGGCGGTGCTGTTCGCCGCGCAGGCCCGCGGTGAGCGGATCCCGGTGCAGGTGCGCCGCCGCCGCTGGGACGCCAGGGAGAGCCAGCCCGCCGCAGCCGCCGCGTAGCGCCTGAATAGGGTTTCGCGCGTGTCTCGCCAGCAACAGCCGCGCCGCCCGGCCCCGCCCCCCGGTCTCCTGATCGTCGACAAGCCCGCGGGCATGACCTCGCACGACGTGGTGGCCAGGGCCCGCCGCATCATGGGCACCCGCAAGGTCGGCCACGCCGGCACGCTGGACCCGATGGCCACCGGGGTGCTGGTGCTCGGCATCGAACGCGCCACCAAACTGCTCGGGCACCTCGCGCTCGACCGCAAGACCTACCTGGCCACCATCACCCTCGGCGCGTCGACCACCACCGACGACGCCGAGGGTGAAGTGCTCGCCACCGCCGGGCCCGCCGCCGTCGAGGCCGTCACCGACGACGCCGTCGCCGCCGGGATCGCCGCGCTCACCGGGGAGATCCAGCAGCGGCCGAGCGCGGTCAGCGCGGTCAAGGTGGACGGCAAGCGGGCCTACGCGCGGGTGCGCGCGGGCGAGGAGGTCGAACTGGCCGCGCGCCCGGTGACGGTGTACCGGTTCGACCTGCTGGCCACCCGCCGGGAACCCGGCCGCATCGAACTCGACGTGGTGGTCGAGTGCTCGTCCGGCACCTACGTCCGCGCGCTGGCCAGGGACCTCGGCGCCGCGCTCGGCACCGGCGGGCACCTCGCCGCGCTCCGCCGCACCACGGTCGGCCCGTTCACCCTGGCCGCCGCCCGCACCCTCGAGGTGCTGGAGGACCGCCCGGACCTCTCGTTCGACCTGGACAAGGCGGTCGCCACCGCGTTCCCCCGCCGGACCGTCGACGTGGCCACCGCCCGGGCGCTGCGGCACGGGCAGCGCATCCCGGCGGCCGGGCTCGGCGGCACCTACGGCGTGTTCGACCCGCAGGGGCACGCGCTCGCGCTCGCCGCGGACGAGGGATCCGTGGCCCGCGCGGTGGTGGTCCTGCTGCCCGCATAGGGTTGGGGCCGTGCAGCGTTGGCGTGGTTTGACGGATCTTCCTGGCAGCTGGGGCCGGTGCGTGATCACCATCGGCGTGTTCGACGGTGTCCACCGTGGACACCAGGCCCTGATCGCCAGAACGGTGGCGGCGGCGCGGTCGCGTGAGCTGCCCAGTGTGGTGCTCACCTTCGACCCGCACCCCTCGGAGGTGATCCGGCCCGGCAGCCACCCCGCCCAGCTGACCACCTTGCGGCGCAAGGCGGAACTGGTCGAGGAACTCGGCGTGGACGTGTTCTGCGTGCTGCCGTTCACCCCGGAGCTGTCGCGGCTGACCGCGCACGAGTTCGTGCACGAGGTGCTGGTCGACCAGCTGCACGTGGCCGCGGTGATCGTCGGGGAGAACTTCACCTTCGGCAACAAGGCCGCCGGCGACGTCGAACTCCTGCGCACGCTCGGCCGCCGGTTCGGCTTCGCCGCGCAGGGCGCCGAGTTGCAGGGGCAGGCGCTCGGCCCGGCCGAAGCCAACGCCGAAAGCGAGATCACCTTCTCCTCGACCTACGTCCGCTCGTGCATCGACGCCGGTGACGTGCAGGCCGCGGCCGAGGCGCTGGGGCGCCCGCACCGGGTGGAGGGCATCGTGGTCCGGGGCGCCGGCCGCGGCAAGGACCTCGGCTTCCCGACCGCCAACCTGTCCACCCCGCGCTTCGCGGCGATCCCGGCCGACGGGGTGTACAGCTGCTGGTTCACCCGGTCGACCGACCCGGGCAAGCGCCTGCGCGCCGCGGTCTCGGTGGGCACGAACCCGACCTTCTCCGGCCGCGAGCGCACGGTCGAGGCGTACGTCCTCGACGTCGAGGAGGACTTCTACGGCCACGACGTGGCGCTGGACTTCGTGGTCAAGCTCCGCGACCAGATCCGCTACGACTCGCTCGACCCGCTCATCCGGCAGATGGCCGCCGACGTGGACCGCACCAGGGAGGTGCTGACCGAGTAATCTTCGCTTTCCGGGTCGTGGGGGCGCCCGGGCCTGCGATGATGTGCGGACACCGGTCGGGTGCGGCTAGTTAGGGGAGAAGGGCTGACGTGGAGGACCACAAGATCGTCCAGCGCAACATCGCGCTGCAGCGCGAGTGGTACGGGGAGCCGTTGGGCGATCGGGTCCGCAGGCTGGTGGTGGCCTTCGACATCTCACAGGCGTTCCTGGCCGAGGTGCTGGGTATCAGCGCGCCGATGCTGAGCCAGGTGATGAGCGGCCGCCGGGCCAAGATCGGCAACCCGGTGGTGCTGGCCAGGATGATCATGCTGGAGCGCAAGGTCCTCAGCCCGGACGTGGCCGCGGGCAATCCGGCCGCGATGCGGGCCGCGCTGGAGGACGTGCGCGACTCGCGGCCGACCGTCGGCCGCGACAGCTTCCCGGTCGGCGCGGTGCCGGAGGACCACTCGGTGCTGGTCGCGCTGCGCGAGATCGCCGAGGAGGACGAACTCGTGCAGGCCGCCGACCGCCTCGACGAGGAGTTCCCCGCCATCGCCGACCTGCTGCGCAAGGCGTCGAAGGTCACCTGACTTGCAGCTGTTCTCCGCTCTGGTGCCGCCGCCGGCCGTGCTCCGCTCCGCGCGGGACCGGCTCGACGGCAGGCAGCTGCCGGGTTTCCGCTGGTCACCCGTGGCCAACTGGCACATCACCCTGGGCTTCTACGGCGAGGACGACATCGCCGCGCGGGCGGCCTGGCTGCGTGAGCGGCTCGCCGGGCGGCCACCGGTCACCGTGCGGCTGACCGGCGCGGGCACCTTCCCGAAGGTGCTGTGGCTGGGCGTCGGGGGCGAAGGGCTGGCCGACCTGGCGAGGGCGGCGGGCGCCGAACTGGACGGGCGGCCCTACCGCCCGCACCTGACGCTGGCCCGCTTCCCGGCCGAACGCCTGGCCGAGGCACGCGAACTGGTGGCCGGGCTGGCCGGTTTCACCGGTCCCGGGTGGACGGCGGCCGAAGTGGTGTTGATGAAGAGCACCGCGGGGGCGTATGCGCAGGTAGAGCGCTTCGCGCTGGACGGCGGTGCGGGCCGCGGGCAGCCCGGCTGGTAGCCTTGACAGTTGGGTCCGGCTGCAGTCCGTGGCGGCCGTGACCGGCTCACCCGGCGTGGAGCTTCGTCCGGGCCGCACGGCACCGATCCAAGGAGAACACAGCGTGGCGCTGTCCACCGAAGAGAAGAAGTCGATCCTGTCCGAGTACGGCGTGCACGACTCGGACACCGGATCCCCCGAGGCCCAGGTCGCTCTGCTGACCAAGCGGATCGTCGGCCTCACCGAACACCTGAAGCAGCACAAGCACGACCACCACTCCCGCCGCGGCCTGCTCCTGCTGGTCGGGCGCCGCCGCCGGTTGCTCAACTACGTGGCGAAGGTGGACATCGAGCGGTACCGGTCGCTGATCCAGCGGCTCGGCCTCCGCCGATAACGCGCTGACGAGGGGGAGCGACCACGCGGTCGTTCCCCCTCCGCGCAGGGGACTCGCCCGGCCCGCACGGGTATCCGGCCGGTGACGGCGAGTTCTGATAGACAACACACAGGGCGCACGCGACGCGCACGAGGGCATGTCCGCCGGTCCTCGGTAGTGGTTCCCGGGACGAAGGTTCCCGGGGACTTCGATCGAAGACCGGCCTCGTTCCTCGAGCGTCCCCCGGATGGGGTCCCAGGGTGGGAGATCGCCCAGCCCGAGACGAACGAGGAGAACAATTACATGACCGATGTGAGCGGCACCGCCGTGCACGAGACCGAAGCCGTGATCGACAACGGCCGCTTCGGCACCCGCACGGTCCGCTTCGAGACCGGCCGCCTGGCCCGCCAGGCCGCCGGCTCCGTCGTGGCCTACCTGGACGAAGAGACCATGCTGCTCTCGGCGACCACGGCGTCGAAGCACCCGAAGGAGCACTTCGACTTCTTCCCGCTGACCGTGGACGTCGAGGAGCGGATGTACGCCGCGGGCCGGATCCCGGGCGCCTTCTTCCGCCGTGAGGGCCGTCCCTCCACCGACGCCATCCTGACCTGCCGCCTGATCGACCGGCCGCTGCGCCCGTCGTTCACCGACGGCCTGCGCAACGAGATCCAGATCGTGATCACCGTGCAGAGCCTCCACCCGGACGACCCGTACGACGTGCTGGCGATCAACGCCGCCTCGGCGTCCACCCAGATCGCCGGGCTGCCCTTCTCCGGCCCGATCGGCGGCGTGCGCGTCGCGCTGATCGAGGACCAGTGGGTCGCCTTCCCCACCTGGAAGCAGCTGGAGCAGGCCACCTTCAACATGGTGGTGGCCGGCCGCCTGGTCGACGGGGGCGACGGTGATGGCAACGGCGACGTGGCGATCATGATGGTCGAGGCCGAAGCCACCGAGCAGACGCTCGACCTGGTCGCCGGGGGCGCCAAGGCGCCGAACGAGGAGGTCGTGGCCGAGGGCCTGGAGGCCGCCAAGCCGTTCATCCGGGTGCTCTGCCAGGCCCAGCGCGAGCTGGCCGCGGTGGCCGCGAAGCCGGTCGGCGACTTCCCGGTGTTCCCGGCCTACGAGGCCGACGCCTACGACGCGGTGGCCGCGGCGGCCACCGAGGAGCTGACCAAGGCGCTGGCCATCGCCGGCAAGCAGGAGCGCGACAACGCCACCGACGAGGTCAAGGCCGCCGTGCTGGCCAAGGTCGGCATCGGCGAGGGCGAGGCCTTCGAGGGCCGCGAGAAGGAGATCGGCGCCGCGTTCCGGGCGCTGACCAAGAAGCTGATCCGCCAGCGCATCCTGCGTGACAAGGTCCGCATCGACGGCCGCGGCCTGACCGACATCCGGTCGCTGGGCGCCGAGGTCTCGGTGATCCCGCGGGCGCACGGCTCGGCGCTGTTCGAGCGCGGCGAGACCCAGATCCTGGGAGTCACCACGCTGAACATGCTGCGCATGGAGCAGCAGATCGACTCGCTGTCCCCGGAGACCACCAAGCGGTACCTGCACCACTACAACTTCCCGCCGTTCTCCACCGGCGAGACCGGCCGCGTCGGTTCGCCGAAGCGGCGCGAGATCGGCCACGGCGCGCTCGCCGAGCGCGCGCTGGTGCCGGTGCTGCCGAAGCGGGACGAGTTCCCCTACGCCATCCGCCAGGTCTCCGAGGCGCTGGGCTCCAACGGCTCCACCTCGATGGGCTCGGTCTGCGCCTCCACCATGGGCCTGCTCAACGCCGGTGTGCCGCTGCGGGCGCCGGTCGCGGGCATCGCCATGGGCCTGGTCTCCGACGAGGTGGACGGGGAGACCCGCTACGTCGCGCTGACCGACATCCTCGGTGCCGAGGACGCCTTCGGTGACATGGACTTCAAGGTGGCGGGCACCAAGGAGATCGTCACCGCGCTGCAGCTGGACACCAAGCTCGACGGCATCCCGTCCGAGGTGCTGGCCGGTGCGCTGAACCAGGCCAAGGACGCGCGGCTGACCATTCTCGAGGTGATCGCCGAGGCGATCGACGGGCCGGACGAGATGAGCCCGTACGCCCCGCGGGTGACCAGCGTGAAGATCCCGGTGGACAAGATCGGCGAGGTGATCGGGCCGAAGGGCAAGATGATCAACTCGATCACCGAGGAGACCGGCGCCGACATCTCCATCGAGGACGACGGCACGATCTACGTGGGCGCGGCCGACGGCCCGTCGGCGGACGCGGCGATCGACAAGATCAACGCCATCGCCAACCCGCAGCTGCCCAAGGTCGGGGAGCGCTTCCTCGGCACCGTGGTGAAGACCGCCGCCTTCGGCGCCTTCGTCTCGCTGCTGCCGGGCAAGGACGGCCTGGTGCACATCTCCAAGCTGGGCAACGGCAAGCGCATCGGCAAGGTCGAGGACGTGGTCAACGTCGGCGACAAGCTGCGCGTGGAGATCGCGGACATCGACAACCGCGGCAAGATCAGCCTCGTCCTGGTGAAGGAAGAGGACACCGCCGACACCACGGCTTCCGCGGAGGGCGGCGAGAAGCCGGCCGACGAGAAGGCCGACGCGGCTCAGTAGGTCAAAGACGCCGGAAGTGGGGCATTGCTCGCGTTCACACCGCGAGCGGTGCCCCACTCCTGGCATTCGGAGGAAGAAACCTCATGGCGTCCAAGACTCCAGGGCACGCGCAACCCGCCGGGGTGACCCGCCTGCTCGACTCCACCGCCGACGGCGCGGTGGTCAAGCGCACGGTGCTGGCAGGCGGGCTGCGGGTGATCACCGAGCACGTGCCCGCCTCGCGCTCGGCCACGGTCGGGCTGTGGGTGGGGGTCGGCTCGCGGGACGAGCCGCGGCCGGTCGCCGGGGCCGCGCACTACCTGGAGCACCTGCTGTTCAAGGGCACCGCGAACCGCGACGCCAAGCAGATCGCCGAGGAGATCGACGCGGTCGGCGGGGAGTTCAACGCGTTCACCGCCAAGGAGCACACCTGCTACTACGCGCAGGTGCTCGACGAGGACCTGCCGCTGGCCGTGGACCTGGTCACCGACGTGGTGTTCGAGGCGCTCTGCGCGGATTCCGATGTGGACACCGAACGCAGCGTGGTGCTCGAAGAGATCGCCATGCGCGACGACGACGCCGAGGACCTGCTGCACGAGACCTTCGTCGGCGCCATCCTCGGCGACCACCCGCTGGGGCGGCCGGTGCTGGGCACCGAGGCGTCGATCACCGGCATGTCGCCCAGCGCGCTGCGCGGGTTCTACAAGCGCCGCTACACGCTGCCGCGCATGGTGCTGGCGGTGGCGGGCAACGTCGACCACACCCGGGTGCTGCGGCTGGTGCGCAAGGCCCTGCGGGACCGGCTGTCCGGATCGGACAGCCCGGTGCCGCCGCGGCGTGGCCGGGCGCGGCTGTCCACGGCGCCGAAGCTGGCGCTGCGGCCCGACGACACCGAGCAGGCGCACGTCATGCTCGGCCTGCGGGCGCTCACCCGGCACGACGAGCGCCGCTTCACCCTGTCCGTGCTCAACGCCGCGCTCGGCGGCGGCATGAGCTCCCGGCTGTTCCAGGAGATCCGGGAACGCCGCGGGCTGGCGTACCAGGTGTACTCGTCGGTGGCGAGCTACGCCGACGCCGGGCACCTGGCCGTCTACGCCGGGTGCCAGCCGGAGAAGCTGGGTGAGGTGGCCGGGGTGATCCGCGAGGTGCTCGCCGACGTCGCCCGCGACGGGCTCACCGAAGCCGAGGTGGCCAGGGCCAAGGGCCAGCTGCGCGGCGCGATGGTGCTCGGCCTGGAGGACTCGGCGTCGCGCATGTCGCGCATCGGCAAGGGTGAGCTGAACTACAGCGAGTACCTCGGTGTGACCGAGACCATCGACCGGATCGACGCGGTCACCGCCGAAGACACCGCCGCGCTGGCGAAAGCCCTGCTCAGGGCGCCGGGCCGGGCGGTGGGGGTGTCCGCGGCCGCGGTGGTCGGGCCGTACGCTCACGCCGACGACCTTCCCGACGATCTGCACGAGGTGATCGCATCATGAGCATCCGGGTGGCGGTACTGGGCGCGCGGGGGCGCATGGGCTCGACGGCGGTGGGTGCCGTCGAGGGCGCGGCGGACCTCGACCTGGTCGCCGCGATCGACGCCGGTGACCGGCTGCTCGACGTGGTGGACAACGGCGCCGACGTGGTCATCGACTTCACCCACCCCGATTCGGTGATGGGCAACCTGGAGTTCGCCGTGGAGCACGGCCTCCACGCGGTCGTCGGCACCACCGGCATGACCGAGGAGCGGCTGTCCACACTGGCGGGCTGGCTGTCGGACAAGCCGGAGCTGGGCGTGCTGATCGCGCCGAACTTCGCGCTCGGCGCGGTGCTCGCGATGCGGTTCGCCGAGCAGGCGGCCAAGTACTACGCCTCGGCCGAGGTCATCGAACTGCACCACAACCGCAAGGCCGACGCGCCGTCCGGCACCGCCGGGCACACCGCGCGCCTGATCTCCCGGGCCCGGTCGAACGCCGGGCTGGAGCCGGGCCCCGACGCCACCACCACCGAACTGGACGGTGCGCGCGGCGCACTGGTCGGCGACGTGCGCGTGCACTCGGTGCGGCTGCCGGGCCTGGTCGCGCACGAAGAGATCCTCTTCGGCGGCGAGGGCGAAACGCTGGCCATCCGCCACGATTCGATGGACCGGTCGTCGTTCATGCCGGGCGTGCTGCTCGGGGTGCGGTCGATCGTCAAGCGGCCGGGGCTGACCGTCGGCCTGGAGAACGTGCTGGAGCTGTGAAAGCCCGCAACTTCGCCCTGCTGCTGACCGCCGCGCTGGCGCTGTACCTGGTGCTGCTGGCCGGTCGCGCGGTCGCGCTGCTGAAGACCGGTGAGACGGTGCCGGTGGTGTTCGGCATCGGTGTGCTGCTGCTGCCGGTGCTCGGGGTGTGGGTGGTGGTGGCCACCTGGCTCTCCGGGGTGCGCGTCCAGCGGCTCGCCCGGCGGCTGGACCGGGAAGGCGGCCTGCCCGACGTGTCGGACCTGCCGCGCCGCCCGTCCGGGCGGGTCGACCGCGCGGCCGCGGACGAGTGGTTCGAGCAGCGCCGCGCCGAGCTGGACGCCGACCCGGAGAACTGGCGGCACTGGTACCGCTTGGCGCACGCCTACGACATCGCCGGAGACCGCCGGCGAGCCCGGGAAACCATGCGCAAAGCCATCGACCTGGAAGCCGCCGACACCGAGCCCTGACCCCCGTGAGGTGGCGGACAGCCGGTGTCGGGTGGCCAGCTTGCGAGCACCGCTGGTGAGGTGTTGGGCAGCCTGTGTTCGGCCAGCCCGAGAGCGCAGCTGGTGAGGTGGTGGGCGGCCTGGGCTGGGT
This sequence comes from Amycolatopsis sp. NPDC045836, assembly GCF_056431745.1. Classification (NCBI taxonomy): domain Bacteria; kingdom Bacillati; phylum Actinomycetota; class Actinomycetes; order Pseudonocardiales; family Pseudonocardiaceae; genus Amycolatopsis; species Amycolatopsis sp. NPDC045836. The sequence goes on from NZ_JBWKKF010000015.1 coordinate 118,303, forward strand.
GACTGGTTCAGTGGCGTAGTCATCCGGTGGTGTGCTGGTTGAGGTGGCGGACAGCCGGTGTCGGGTGGCCAGCTCGCGAGCACCGCTGGTGAGGTGGCAGGCAGCCCGTGCCGGGCGGCCCGGTGCCGAGGAACCACCACCTCGGTGGCGGCCACGCGCAAGGCGATCGAACAGGAAGCGCCCGGCGCCACCCGCTCAGAGGTGCAGCCAGCCCGCGAACATCGCCGGGGAAGCGGCCAGCAGGCTGAACCGCGCGAACCGCCCGGCCAGCCCCGCGCCGAGGAACAGCGACATCGGCATCCGCACCAGGCCGGCCAGCACGGTGGTGGCCATGAACGGCGGCAGCCCGACCACCGCGCTGACCCCGTAGGTGCCGGTCATCCACGCGGGGTGCCGGTGGCAGCGCTCGCGCAGGCGTTCCAGCCAGGCGCGCACGCGTTTCGTGCGCAGCTCCCAGCGGGCGCGCCGCGGGGTCATCGGGCGTTCCCGGTGCAGCCGGTCGTGCAGGAACTTCGGCAGCTTGATCGAACCCCTGGCGGCCAGGTAGTAGAACAGCTTCCCGGCGATCTGGCCGATCGCCACGGCCGCGCCGATGGCCAGCCAGTGCACCCCCGGCTCGCTGCTGGCCAGGCCGATGACGAAGACCTCGATGCTGATCAGCGGCACGATGGCCGAGCCGAACGCGACGCCGAGCGTCACGCAGAGCCAGCCGATCATCGCACCTCCAGTGGGATCCCCGTCTTCCAAGCTATCAGCGTGACCGGCGCGTGACCCGGGGGCTGGCCCCCCTCTTGCCGCACCGGAAGATCACCTGATCGTCGTATTCCGGACATCTGGCGCTGGCAGGGTGACGGCGTGGCCGTCGCCGAGAGAACCGCCGCCGACCGGTTCGCCCAGCTGTGCGCGGCGGTCACCGGCCGCCTGCCGTTCGGGTTGTCGCGGCTGGTGCCGCCGACGTTCCTCGGCTTCTGCGTGATCAACGGCTTCACCTTCGGGGTCGACCTGCTGCTGCTCACCCTCTTGCACGGACAGCTGGGCCTGGCGGTTCCGCTGTCCATCACGCTGGCCTACGTGGTGGCGTTCGGGCTGAGCTTCGTGCTGAACCGGGCGTTCAACTTCCGGTCGCACGCGCCGGTCGGGAAGCAGGCCGTGCGCTACGCGGTCGCGGTGGCGGTCAACTACGCCGCGTTCATCCTCGGCGTCGGCAGCGGGCTGGTGGCGCTGGGCGTGCAGTACCACCTGTCGCGGCTGGTCGCGGGGGCCTGCGAGGGCGTGTTCATGTACAGCGTGATGCGCTGGGTGGTGTTCAGGAAGTCAGCTGGAGGTCGAGCGGACCGGTGAGGCGGAGTTCGCGGATGGTCTTCTCGCCGGTGTCCAGGGTGCGCACGGTGCCGTCGGGGTGCCAGCCCGCCCGCTTGTAGAAGCCGAGCGAGGCGGCGTCGGACTGGGCCACCCAGGCGATGCCGCGGTCGGCGCCGAGTCCACGCAGGTCACGGGCGGCGTACGCGAGCAGGCGACCGCCGTGGCCGCGCCTGCCCCACCGCGGTTCGACCAGCAGCGTGGCGATCAGGCCGACGCTCCCGGCGTCGTCGGGCAGCTCACCGGCCGCGGAGGCGACCTCGTCGTCCGGGGCCTGGCCCGCCACGCAGTAGCCGACGGTGAACTCGCCCTCGGTGGCCACCAGCACGGCCGTGCCGGGGTGCTCGACGGCCGCGGTCCAGTGCTGCTCGGTCTCCGGCGCGTCCAGTGCGGCCAGCGCCTGTTCACCGAGGAACTCCGCGTAGGCGACCCGCCAGGTCTCGCGCTGGATCCTGGCTATCTCGGCGACGTCGCTGGCGGTGGCCGCGCGGACCTGGGCCTGGCTCATGGGGGCAACCTATCGGCCCGGTGGTGCCGGAATTGTCGGTGGGTCCTGGCACCATGGCGCCATCATGCAGACGGTGAGTGATTCGGTGGCCAGGCGCACGGCGCTGGCCGCGCAGGGGTTCGCGGATCCGCGGCCGGGCGGGGAGCCCACGCGGCGGCATCTGCAGCGGGTGTTGTCCAGGGTGCAGCTGCTCCAGCTGGACTCGGTGAACGTGGCGGTCCGGGCGCACTACGCGCCGTTGTTCGCGCGGCTCGGCGCCTACGCGCCTTCGCTGGTCGACGACGCGGCCTGGTCGCATTCGGCGCGGCGGCCGCGGTTGCTGGTGGAGAGCTGGGCGCACGAGGCGAGCCTGGTGCCGGTGCAGGACTGGCCCCTGCTGCGCTCCGGGGCGAAGCGGATGGGCTGGTGGCGCGGGTACGAGAAGCTGCTCGAACGCTCGCCGACGCTGGCCGAGGACGTGCTGGCGGTGGTCAAGGAGCACGGCCCGATCGGTGCGGGGGCGATCGAGCGCGAGCTGGCGGGGGAGCGGGCCCGGCGGCAGGGGCCGTGGTGGGACCGGTCCGAGGTGAAGCAGATCTGCGAGTGGCTGTTCGGCATGGGCCAGCTGTCCACCGGCACGCGGCGCAGCTTCGAACGGCTCTACGACCTGACCGAGCGGGTGGTCCCCCCGGAGATCCTGGCCACCAGGGTGGACAAGGAGGAGGCGGCGCGGCGGCTCATCGCGAAGTCGGCCACCGCACTGGGCATCGCCACCGAAACCGACCTGCGCGACTACTACCGCCTCGGCCCCGACGTCACCCGGCAGGCGGTGGCCGAACTGGTCGAGGCGGGGGAACTGGAGCCGGTGCGGGTGCGGAGCTGGAAGGCCCAGGCCTACCGGCACACCGGCGCACGCACCCCGCGCGCGATCACCGGCCGGGCGCTGCTGTGCCCGTTCGACCCGCTGATCTGGGAACGCGCCCGGACCGAGCGGATCTTCGGCTTCCGGTACCGGATCGAAATCTACGTCCCGGAGCCGAAGCGGGAGTACGGCTACTACGTCTTCCCGTTCCTGCTGGACGGGGAGCTGGTGGCCAGGGTCGACCTGAAAGCCGACCGCGCGGCCGGAGTGCTGCGGGTGCAGGGCGCCTTCGCCGAACCCGGTGCCGACCGCGCCCGCGTCCTGCCCGAACTGGCCGCCGAACTGCAGCACATGGCCGAGTGGCTGGGCCTGTCCGGCGTCACCACCACCCCCCGAGGCGATCTGGCCCCCGCCCTCGCCGCTTTCGACCGCTGAACTCCACCCCAGCCAGCCGACCGGCTCGCTCGGGTTTTCGGAATTCGTGGCGGGGAGCCGCCCCGATCCTTCAGTGCTGTGTTTGGCTGGGTATCGGGGAGGGGGTGGGGCTGGGTGAGCTTGTTGGCCGGATGAGGGGCCGGACCGAAGTCGCCGCCCCGCTCGGAGTGGCCGGCGCCACGCCCAGCGCGGCGGCGGCGATCGCGCTCCACCGTCACGCGTAGGCCCCGAGCCGGATCCGGTCGCGCAGTCCGTGCAGCAGGCCGCCCAGCTTCCGGCGCAGTTCGTGGTCGAGCAGGCGGTCGTCCTCGTCCAGTTGCCGGGCGACCCGGGGGACCGGCAGCGTTTCGTCGAGCACCTCGGCCCCGGCGATCTTCAGCACCTTCCGCAGGTCGTCCTGCGCCCAGGCGGCCCCGTGCACGCCGTTGCTCGCGCCGACCACCGCCACCGGCTTGCCGACCAGCACACCCCCGCCGAACGGCCGCGAAGCCCAGTCCAGCGCGTTCTTCAGCTGACCGGGGATCGAGCCGTTGTACTCCGGCGTGGCGATGAGCAGCCCGGCCGCCTCCTCGATGGCCCGCCGCAGTTCCGCCACCCCGTTCGGCGCCGGCCCGTTTTCGGCGTCCTCGTCGAACGGCGGCACCAGGCCGAGTCCGCCCCAGCGGCGCAATTCCATCCCGCGCGGCAGTTCGTAGCTGGCGGCGGTGAGCAGGCGGCCGTTGAACGACCCCTCGCGCAAGCTGCCCGCGATCCCCAGGATCCTGACGCCCATGGAAGTCCTCCCGATCTCTCGTTCCGTCGGGTTCGAGAATCGCGATAAGACCCGGGGCGGCGCATGGGGCAAGAGCCCTATTTCGCGGTGAGCCGCGCCCGTGATGCCTAAGTCAGTCGAACAGGCCGAACTGGTTGGCCGTGGCCGCGGCCTCCACGCGGTTCGCGACGCCGAGCTTGCCGAGGATGTTCGACACGTGCACGCTCGCCGTCTTCGCCGAGATGAACAGCTCGTCGGCGATCTCCCGGTTGGCCTTGCCCGCGGTCACCAGGCGCAGGATCTCCAGTTCCCGCGGGGTCAGCCCGAGGCGGGCGTGCCCGTTGCCGACCGGCTGCGGGGTGCCCGGCACCAGCTGGATCCGGGCCCGCCTGGCCAGGTCGGCGATCCGGTCGCGCAGCGGTTTCGCGCTCAGCCGGGTGGCCAGTTCGTGGGCTTCGCGCAGCAGCGCGGTGGCGGAGTCGCGGGCGCCGTCGCTGATCGCGGCCGCCGCTTCGCCGAGGCAGGCGTGCGCCAGCGGCAGCGGCTGGCCGAGTTCGCGCCAGGCCGTGGTGGCGGCCGCCCACGCCTCGCGCCCGCCCCGGGTGCGGGCGGTGAACGACCGGGAGAACGCGAGCTGGACCGGCCCGGTGACCGGCAGTTCCGCGGCGATCCGGCGCAGCCGGGTGAGCAGGTCGGTGCCCCGCCAGGACGGGTCGTGCTCGGCGAGCCCGCTGCCGATCACCAGCAGCGGCCAGAGCAACCGCCCCGCCGACATCAGCTGCGGGTGCGCCAGCGCGCGTTCGAGCACGGCCCGCGCCTCGCCGTACCGGCCCTGGATCAGGCGCAGCTCGGTTTCCAGCCGTGCCACCAGGAACGGGTCGAGGTTGAAGCGGACGTCCTCGCCGAACCGCTCGTGCGCCCGCAGGAGCAGCCGTTCCGGCAGTTCGAGGTCACCCCAGTGCAGGGCGAGATATCCCTTGAGGCACAACAGGTGTTCGCGGAACGCCGGGGCCGGGCCGAGGTCGAGCGCCTGCTCCAGCGCGGTCATCGCCTCGTCCCACCGGCCGCCGTCGATCAGCGCGCCCGCCAGGTCGAGGCTGTGCAGGGCACCGGACGCCCGGTGCAGCCCGGTCGACTGCGCCACCACCAGCCCGTGGCGGGCCTTCGCCTCGGCCTCGTCCAGCCTGCCGAACGCCCGCAGCAACGAGGATTCCTCGTGGATGGCACGCAGTCGCACGCGGTGCTCACCCAGTGCTTCCGCGATGGCACCGGCTCGCTTCAGCCTCGGCAGCTGCTCGTCGAGGTCACCGAGGCGCGCGTCGAGCACGGCGAGGGTGATCAACGCGGCGGCCTCGGCGGAGCGTTCTCCGTTGCGGCACGCCGATTCCAGGGCCGCGTCCGCCGCGTCACGGGCTTCGTCGGCACGCGGGATCTCCATCAGGCGCGCGGCGTAGGAGTTCAGCAGGTGACCGCGGGCGGGGTGGTCGGCGGGCACCAGCCGGATCGCCTCGCGGTGGTCCTCGAGCGCACCGGGCTGCCCCAGCTGCGCCCGCAACCGGGCCCGCTGGTCGAGCAGCACGGCGGCACGCACCCGCTGGGCGTCGCGATCGATCTCGGCCAGCGCCAGGGTGGCCAGCCGCTCGCCGTCGACGTTGTCCCCGGCCCGGCTGGCCGCTTCCACCGCCTGTTCCAGCACCGTGGCGTACTCGACGCCGCCCAGTTCGCCGCCCGGGTCGGGAACCCGCGGCCACAGTTCGCGGACCCGGTCGAGCATCTGCCGCTGTTCGGCGAAGGCGAGCAGTTCCTGTGCTTCCCCCGCCGCCCGCCAAGCCGCGCGGATCGCCCCGCGGAAGTCACCCGCCCGGTACAGGTGCTGGGCGAGTTCGGTGACCGAGGGCGCCCCGGCGGACAGGCTGGGATCGGCCGCCATCGCCGCGGCGTACCGCGCGTGCAGGGCCCGGCGTTCACCCGGCAACAGGTTCGCCGTGGCCGCGGCGCCGATCAGCGCGTGCCGGAACCGGTAGCCCTCGCCCTTGACCACCAGCACGTTCGCGTCGACCGCGGCGCGCACGGCGGCGGACAACGCGCGTTCGCCCAGTCCGGCCACCTCGGCCAGGAGCGCGTGGCAGACGGTGACCTCGCTCAGCCCGATCAGCCCGGCCACGTAGGTGGCGTCCGGCGGCAGCCGGTCGATCCTGGCCAGCAGCAGGTCTTCCAGCGATGCGGGGATCTCGGCGTCGCCGTCGCAGTCGAGCAGCGCCTCGACGAACAGCGGATTCCCTTCGCTGCGCTGGTACACCGACCGCACCAGCTCGGGGTCCGGCTCCCGGTCGAGGATGTGACGCACCAGGTTCACCACGTCGCGCTTGCCGAGCCGGCCCAGTTCCAGCCGGTCGGCCCACGGCATCCGCGTCAGTTCGGCCAGCAGCGGCCGCAGCGGGTGCGCGCGGCCCAGTTCTTCGGACCGGTGGGTGACCACGATCATCGAGCCGGGTACCGCACCCTGGTTGCGCACCAGGAAGTCGAGCAGGTCGCGGCTGGACCGGTCGGCCCAGTGCGCGTCCTCGATCACCAGCACCACGGGCTGTTCGGCGGCGAGCCCGCCGAGCAGGGTGAGCACGCCTTCGAACAACCGCGGCCGGGCGTCCTCACCCGGCGGCCCCGCCCCGCGGACGGCACCGAGCAGCAGCGGCGCGAGATCGGCCTTGTCCGGCAGCAGCCGGTCGAAGGCGGCCTGGTCGGCGGTGGCCAGCCCGCGCAACGCCGCGACGAACGGCGCGAACGGCAATCCCTCCGCGCCGAGTTCCACGCAGCCGCCGGCCAGCACGGTCGCCTTCGCCCCCGCGCGGGCGGCGAACTCCGAGACCAGCCGCGACTTGCCGACCCCGGCCTCCCCGCCGATGAACAGGGTCGCCAGGCCCCCGCCGGCCACCCGGTCGAAGGCCGCGGCCACCCTGCTCGTCTCGCCGTCGCGCCCGACCAGCACCGGGCTCACTTGGAGGCTCATTTGTGCCGAGTTTATCGCTGGAGCGGGTGAACCGGGCGGGTCAGCTCCCGGCGCCGGTCACCACCGCGTCGCCGGAGCCGGTGCGCATCCGCGCCCGGACCGCGGCGAGTTCGTCCGGCGGCACGTCCAGCACCGGCAGTTCGCTGGACACGCGCCCGGAGCCGGTGGACACGTCGACCTCGGCGGTCACCCCGGAAGCCACGCCGAACCGGATGTCACCCGAGCCGGTGTTCAGCTCCAGCGAACCGGACTTCGCCTCGGCCACGGTGAGGTCACCGCTGCCGCTGCGGGCCAGCACGTCGCCGGTGACCGTGCCGAACCAGATCTCGCCGGTGCCGGTGACCACGGTGGCCGAACCGGTCGGCGCGGCCAGGCGCACGGCCCCGCTGCCCGAGCGGATCTGCAGGCCGTGGGTGCTCGGCCCGAGCTCGATGTCGCCGGAACCGGTGCGCACGCTGACCGAGGCCTTCGTCGCGCCGAGCGTGACGTCACCGGAGCCGGTGGAGACGTTGGCGCGACCGGCGGTGCCGGTGACCGTCACGTCGGCGGCACCGGCGCGGATGCCCAGGTGCGAACCGGGTGGCGCGTGCACCACCACGTGCAGCGGCACCTTGCGCAGCGGCAGCGCCTTGGGCCCGCGCACCACCACCTGGTCGCCGACCTGCTCGATGCGCGACTGCCGGACCGCCTCGGCGGGTGAGCCGAGCACATCGGTGTCGAACTGGTCGCCGAAGCGGTCGGTGACCCAGCTCAGCACCGCGTTGACACCGTCGGCCCACGGCGCCTGCGCGGCCGGTTCGTGCCGCAGCTCGACGGTGGTCTCGGTGGTTTCGGCCAGCCGGATCTCGACGCGGCCCATGGTGATGCTGACGTCGAGTTCCACCGGGCCGCTCGCCCGGAAGTTGCCGGTGCGGACCAGGTCGTCCGCCTGCTCGCCGGGCATCAGCCCTGCACCCAGCCGTGCATCCGGGTGCTGTTGTTGGGGCCGCGCCGCTCGCCCTGGTCGAACGGGGTCTTGCCCTGCAGCGCGCCCTGCACCGCCTGCTGGACGAAGGTGTTCAGCGACACGCCCTGCGAGGCCGCGGCCCGCTCGGCCTGGTTCTTCACCTGGTCGAACAGGCGCAGGGTCATCCGGCTGATCTCGCCGCTGTCGAACGGCACCTTGTCCTGCTTGGGCTGCTCGCGCGGCTTCTCGGACTCGCGTTCGGCGCTCTCGCCGGTCTTCGTGCCGGTGACCACGACGCGCACGTCGCGGCCGTCGAGCCGCACGTCGACGAGGTAGTCGGGCTGGTTGGCGGTGACTTCGGCGGCGAGGTCGGCGAGCGCGTTCATCAGCGCCAGCCGCATGGCCGGTTCGAGGGCGGCGCCGAGCACCGCGGCGGTCTGCCGGGTCTGCTCGTCACCGGCCGAGGCCGCGGTGGCGAGGTCCTCGCGGAGGCTGGAGATGTATGTGGTCAGGTCCATGACACCACCGTGACGTCATTTGTGGTGTCAGTCAAGGAGCCGGTGACATCATCGGGGACATCCCCGAGGCATCCCGTAGTGGCAGGGGCCCGGCGGTTAGGCTGCCGGGGGTTTGCCGGGATGCGCGGGAGCGAGGGGAGCGGCAGTGGCCGGAACGGTGTCACCGAGGGTGCGGTTGATCGCGAAGACGGAGTTCTTCCCGCCCGGCGACGTGCCCTGGTCCACCGACGCCGACGGCGGCCAGGCGCTGGCCGAGTTCGCCGGCCGGGCCTGCTACCAGTCGTGGCAGAAGCCGAACCCGGGAACGGCCACGAACGCCGGGTACATCGACCACGTCATCGAGGTCGGGCACCTGTCGGTGCTGGAGCACGGGTCGGTCAGCTTCTACCTCACCGGCATCTCGCGGTCGCTGACCCACGAACTGATCCGGCACCGCCACTTCTCCTACTCGCAGCTCTCGCAGCGGTACGTGCCGGAGCGGGACGCGGCGTTCGTCGAGCCGGACGTGATCCGCGAGGACCCCGAGCTGCACAAGAAGTTCCTGGCCGCCACGCAGGCCAGTGCCGACGCCTACGACGAACTACTGGCCGGCCTGGAGGAGAAGTTCGCCGATACGCCGAGCGCGACCCTGCGCCGCAAGCAGGCCAGGCAGGCCGCGCGGGCGGTGCTGCCGAACGCCACCGAGACGCGCATCGTGGTGACCGGGAACTACCGGGCGTGGCGGCACTTCGTCGCCGTGCGCGCCACCGAGCACGCCGACGTGGAGATCCGCGAGCTGGCCGTGGAGTGCCTGCGGCAGCTGCAGCGGGTGGCGGCGAACGTGTTCGCCGACTTCACCATTTCGAAGCTGCCGGACGGCACCGAGGTGGCGTCCAGCCCGAAGGTCCTCGAGGGCTGACCCGTGCGCCGACTCGTCATCGACGTCCAGCCGCTGGAATACGCGATCGCCAGGCTGGACCCCGGGCAGCCGGTGCCCGCCGAACTGTTCGCCCACCCCGGGCAGGTGCTGGTCTCGGTGACCAGGACGCAGCGGGAGGTGTCGATCATCTGCCCGCTGCGGTTCGCCCCGGCGGGCGCCGAGGTCGAAGCCGACTGGCGGCTGCTGTCCGTGCGGGGGCCGCTGGCCTTCACGCTGACCGGGATCATCGCCGCGCTGGCCAGTGAACTCGCCGCGGCGGGGGTGGCGCTGTTCACCCTGTCCACCTACGAAACCGACCACGTCCTGGTCAAGTCGGACGACCTGACCAGGGCCATCGACGCCCTGCAGGCGGCGGGGCACGACGTGTCCATGTGACCGTCCCCCGGCCACCCGTTCGTGCCGCGGCCGGGCAGCCCGGCTGCTCGGCCGTGGAGTTCAGCCGGTGGTCCAAGCCGAAGTGGGAACCGGGATCAGCGGGGTAACCCCGGGTGCGCGAGGCAGCTCACACGAGTGCCGTTTCGGTGGTATGTACACCTATGTTGGGCATGCCTAAAATCCGAGTTGCACGCGCTGAAACTGGAGGTTGGCCATGGCGTTGAAGGAGTCGGTTGCCCCGCGGCTGCGGCGGGTGCGGGCGGGGTCGATGTTGCTCGGCCCGGCGTTCGTCGCGGCGATCGCGTATGTCGATCCGGGCAACGTGGCCGCCAACATCAGCGCCGGTGCGCAGTTCGGCTACCTGCTGGTCTGGGTGATCGTGGCCGCCAATCTGATGGCCTGCCTGGTCCAGTTCCTCTCCGCCAAGCTCGGCCTGGTCACCGGTCTCTCCCTGCCCGAGGCGGTCCGCGAGCGCACCCCCCGCCCGGTCCGCCTGGCCTACTGGGCGCAGGCCGAACTGGTCGCCATCGCCACCGACCTGGCCGAGGTGGTCGGCGGCGCGATCGCCCTGTACCTGCTGTTCGACCTGCCGCTGCTGCTCGGCGGCGTGGTCACCGGCGTGGTTTCGATGGCCCTGCTGCTGGTCCAGGACAAGCGCGGCCAGCGCCCGTTCGAGCGGGTGGTCACCGGCCTGCTGGGGGTGATCGCGGTCGGCTTCCTGACCAGCGTGGTGGTCTCCCCGCCGTCGGCTTCGGGCACCTTCGGCGGCCTGGTGCCCCGGTTCGACGGCACGGAGAGCGTGCTGATCGCCGCCGCCATGCTCGGCGCCACGGTGATGCCGCACGCGGTGTACCTGCACTCCGGCCTCGCCCGTGACCGCCACGGCCGCGTCGAGGGCGAGTGCCGCACGCGGCTGCTGAAGGCGACCAGGTTCGACGTCGGCCTGGCCATGCTGCTGGCCGGGGCGGTGAACCTGTCGATGGTGCTGCTCGCGGCGACCACGCTCCGCGGTCGCGAAGGCGTCGACTCCATCGAAGGCGCCTACCTGGCGGTCGGTGACGTGCTCGGCCCGGCCGTCGCGCTGCTGTTCGCCATCGGCCTGCTCGCCTCGGGCCTGGCGTCGACCTCGGTGGGCGCGTACGCGGGCGCGATGATCATGCAGGGCCTGCTGCGCAAGCGGATCCCGCTGCTGGCACGCCGGTTGATCACGCTCGCCCCGGCGATCGTGGTGCTGGCGCTCGGTGTCGAGCCCAGCCGGGCCCTGGTGGTCTCGCAGGTGGTGCTGTCCTTCGGCATCCCGTTCGCGCTGGTCCCGCTGGTCCGGCTGACCAGCGACCGCGGCCTGATGGGTGCCGACGCCAACCACCGCGCCACCACCGCGGCGGCCTGGCTGGTGGCCGCGGTGATCACCACGCTGAACGTGGCGCTGCTCTACCTCACCTTCGCCGGCTGAGCCCGCCCGCGCACCCGCGCGCCATTTGGCAGGAACCGCCCGGCCGGTCACGCGGTCGGACTACCATCCTGGCCAAACCAGAGGGAGGCGCGCCGATCGTGACCGAGGAAACGACCCAGCGGGCGCAGGCACCCGCACCAGGGCCCCGGGTGATCGCCGAGCGGTACGTCCTGCTCGGCGAACTGGGGCGCGGGGGCATGGGGGTGGTCTTCCGCGCCGAGGACCGGGTCATCGGCAGGCAGGTGGCGATCAAGGAGCTGCGGCTGCCCGACGGCGCCGACGACGCCGGTGTGTTCTCCGAGCGCGTGCTGCGCGAGGTGCGCACCGGCGGCAGGCTGAACGACCCCGCCGTGGTCACCGTGTTCGACGTGGTCTCCGAAGCGGGCACCACCTACATCGTGATGGAACTGGTCGAGGCGCCGACGCTGTCCGACCTGGTGCGCGACCGCGGTGCGCTGCCCGCCCAGCAGGTGGCGAGCATCGGCCTGCAGGTGCTCTCCGCGCTGCGGGCCGCGCACGAGGCCGGGATCGTGCACCGCGACGTCAAGCCGGGCAACATCATGGTCGCGCCCAACGGCCGGGTGAAGCTGACCGACTTCGGCATCGCCCAGGCCGTGGACGACCCGCGGCTGACCACCAGCGGCATGATCGTCGGCAGCCCGGCGTTCATGGCGCCGGAACGCGTGTCCGGGCAGGAGGCCGGGCCCGCCTCGGACCTGTGGTCGCTCGGCGTGACCCTGTTCTTCGCCGCCGAGGGCGTGCTCGCCTTCGAGCGCTCCAGCACCGCCGCCACCCTGCACGCGATCATGAACGAGGTCCCGTACCTGACCCGCACCCAGGGCCCGCTGGCCTCGGTGGTGATGGGCTTCCTGGTCGCCTCGCCCGAGGGCAGGCTGACCGCGCCCCAGGCGCACGGCCTGCTGCAGGTGGCCGCCGCCGGTACCGGCCAGCCCGCGCCGACCTCGGTCTACAGTGGACCGCTGCCGACGATGGCCGGTCCCGCGCCGGCGCACTACGCCAGGCAGCAGCCGCCCACCGGACCCACCGGTCCCGCCGGGACCGGCACGGGCAAGCGCCCGCTGCTGCTCACCGCCGCCGCGCTGGCCGGGGTGGTGCTGCTGGCCGGCGGCTTCTTCCTCGGCCGGTGGTGGAGCACCCCGGAGACGGACCCGGCGATGCTGCCCCCGCTGACCTACGGTCCACAGGGCAACATCCAGCAGTTCGAACCCCCGTCGGGGCAGGAACGCTGCTACAACGTGCCGCTGGAGCCCGGCCGGTCGATCTCGTCGAACAACCGGGTCGCCTGCGACAAGCAGCACGACTTCGAGGTCTTCGCCTGGCCGGGCACGCTCGGCGGGGACAGCAGCACCGCCGACAGCGCCCCGCTGGCGGCCTACCCGGAGGGCGACCGCCTCCGCGTCGCGCTGGAGGGCCACTGCGCGATGAAGTTCCACTCCAACGCGGTGCTGGCCAGCCAGCGGCCGAACCTGCAGTACCGGGCGCTGCTCCCGACCAGGCAGGCGTGGGAAGCACCGGAGGACGACTACGACAACCTGGTCCGGCACGGCTTCTGCGTGCTGAGCCGGACCGGTGGGGGCACATTGGACAGCCCGGCGCTGGTGGAGGTCCGCTAGGCGGAGGAGTTCCGGTGCCGGGCCCGGTCCGCCGGGGATTCTGCACCGACCGGTGACCGGGCCGCGTGATCGTGTCGGATGACGAGGTCGGCGGCGGTTCGGCGGCTCGGGGCGGGTAACGTCGGAGGTATGTCCACACCACCTTCTGCAGCGCCGGGACGGCCGTTCGGCCGTGTGCTCACCGCGATGATCACCCCCTTCGACCGCGACGGGGCACTGGACCTCGACCGGGCCCAGGAGATCGCGAAGCACCTGGTGGAGCTGGGCAACGACGGCCTGGTGGTGAACGGCACCACCGGGGAGAGCCCGACCACCAGCGACGCGGAGAAGGCCGAGCTGATCCGCGCCGTGGTCGAGGCGGTCGGCGACCGCGCCACCGTGCTCACCGGCGCGGGCACCTACGACACCGCGCACAGCGTGGAACTGGTGCGCCAGGCCGAGAAGGCGGGGGCACACGGCGCGCTGGTGGTCACCCCGTACTACTCGCGGCCCACCCAGGCCGGGCTGTACGCGCACTTCACCACCGTGGCCGAGGCCACCGGCCTGCAGATCATGCTCTACGACATCCCGCCGCGCTCGATCGTGCCGATCGAGGTGGACACCCTGCGCCGGCTCGCCGAGCACCCGCGGATCGTGGCGGTCAAGGACGCCAAGGGCGACCTGCTGGCGGGCAGCGAGGTCATCGCGAACACCCACCTGGCCTACTACTCCGGGGACGACGGGCTGAACCTGCCGTGGCTCTCGGTCGGCGCGGCCGGGGTGGTCAGCGTGGTCGGGCACGTGGTCGCCGGGCGCATCCGGGCGATGATCGAGGCCTACGAGGAGGGCGACACCTCCACCGCGCGCACCAACCACCGCGGCATGCTGCCGGTGTACCGGGCCTTCTCGCGCGTCGGCGGTGTGGTGTTCAGCAAGACCGCGCTGCGGTTGCGCGGGTACGATGCGGGCGACCCGCGACTGCCGATCGTGCCGGCCACCGAGGAGCAGATCGCCGCCATTTCGGCCGATCTGACCCAGGCAGGCGTGCCGCTCGACGCCGCTCCGGCGAGCGACTGGCATAGTTCACGGGTGGCGCACGCCGACTCCGCGGCGGCGTACGTCGCACCGACCACCCATACCAGCGTTGGGACGATTCACCGTTGAGTTCACTGTCCATCGGACCCGGCCCCACCTCGGCACCCCCCGCACTGCCCGAAGGCGCGCTCCGCGTGGTCGCCCTCGGCGGCATCGGCGAAGTCGGCCGCAACATGACCGTCTTCGAGTTCGACGGCAGGCTGCTGATCGTCGACTGCGGAGTGCTCTTCCCCGAGGACGACCAGCCGGGCGTGGACCTGATCCTGCCCGACTTCCGGGCGATCGAAGACCGCCTCGACGACATCGACGCGCTGGTCCTCACGCACGGCCACGAGGACCACATCGGCGCCGCGCCGTTCCTCCTGCGCCTGCGCCCCGACCTGCCGATCTACGGGTCGCGGTTCACCCTGGCGCTGCTGGCGGCCAAGTGCAAGGAGCACAAGCAGCGGCCCAAGCTGATCGAGGTCAAGGAGACCGAGCGGCGCACCGTCGGCCCGTTCGACCTGGAGTTCTTCGCGGTCAACCACTCCATTCCGGACGCGCTGGCGGTGGCCATCCGCACCCCGGCCGGGGTGGTGCTGCACACCGGGGACATCAAGCTCGACCAGCTGCCGCTGGACGGCAGGCTGACCGACCTCGCCGGGTTCTCGCGGCTCGGTGACGAGGGCGTGGACCTGTTCTGCGTCGACTCGACCAACGCCGAGGTGCCCGGGTTCGTGATGCCGGAGCGCGACATCGGGCCGGTGCTCGACGACGTGATCCGCCGGGTGGACCAGCGGGTGATCGTGGCCTGCTTCGCCAGCCACGTGCACCGCGTGCAGCAGGTGCTCGACGTGGCCGTGCAGCACGGCCGCCGGGTGGCCTTCGTCGGCCGGTCGATGGTCCGCAACATGGGCATCGCCGCCGAACTCGGCCTGCTCAACGTGCCGGACGGGCTGCTGGTCGACCTGGACCAGGCGGCGAACCTGCCGGAGAGCAAGGTCCTGTTCGTCTCCACCGGGTCGCAGGGCGAGCCGCTGTCGGCGCTGTCGCGGATGGCACGCGGGGAGCACCGGCAGATCTCGATCAAGGCGGGCGACACCGTGGTGCTGGCCAGCTCGATGATCCCCGGCAACGAGACCGCGGTGTTCGGCGTGGTCAACGGCCTGGTCCGGCTCGGCGCGAACGTGGTGCACCAGGGCAACGCGAAGGTGCACGTGTCCGGGCACGCCTCGGCCGGTGAGCTGCTCTACCTCTACAACGCGGTGCGCCCGAGCAACGTGATGCCGGTGCACGGCGAGTGGAAGCACCTGGTGGCCAACGGCGAACTCGCGGTCCGCACCGGCGTCGCGCCGGAGCACGTGGTGATCGCCGAGGACGGGGTGGTGGTCGACCTGGTCGACGGCCGCGCCCGGCTGAGCGGCCGGGTCGAGGTCGGGCACGTCTACGTGGACGGGCTGTCCGTCGGCGACGTGGGCGAGTCGACCCTGTCCGACCGGCTGGTGCTCGGCGAGGGCGGGTTCATCGCGATCAACGTGGCGGTGGACTCCAGCACCGGGCGCGCGGTCAGCCCGCCGACGGTGTCCGGCCGCGGTTTCTCCGACGACCCGAAGGCACTGGACGCGGTGGTGCCGCTGGTCGAGATGGAACTGTCGCGCACCGAGGCCGAGGGCATCACCGACACGCACCGGATCGCGCAGTCGGTCCGCCGGGTGGTCGGCCGCTGGGTCGCCGAGACCTACCGCCGCCGCCCGATGATCGTGCCGACGGTCATTCCGGTCTGACGCCCCCGCCGCCTGATCTGGACTGATCCCCACCAGTCCGGGAGGCGGCATGGGGCGACACTCCGCGGCTCCGGTCCGGCGGTGCCGCCGGCTGCCGGTCCGGCTCACGGCGGCCGTGCTCGGGGTGGCCGGCGTTTCCTGGGGTGCGGTGGTGTTCGTGCGAGCGCGGGCGGGGTGCGCCGAACCGGTGACCCCGCGGGTGACCGCGTTGGAGGAGTCCGCGCCGGCGCTGGCCCGGATCGCCCGCGCGCTGCCGGAGGGCACCGGGCCGGGCTGCGGCCGGGTCGAGGTGCGGGGCCGGAGTTCGCTGCGCACGGTCGAAGACCTGGCGCTGCCGCGGGACAGCGGGCCGCACGCATGGGTGCCGGAGTCCACGCTGCAGGCCGAACGCGCCGCGGCCGGCCGGTTCCTGCGTGCCGTCGAAGCACCCGAGGGGGTGCAAGCCTTGGCGGACGCGGGTTCCCGCACCCCCGGCGGCGAGGCGGTGCGGGACCGGTCGCTGGACAGGTGGGTGCGCTCCCGCGACCTGCCGCCCGCGGTGCTGCCGCCCGCCGACGAGGTCGACCTCGTCCTGAACCAGTGGGCGGGCATCAACCTGAGCGCGCGGTTGCAGTTGCTGATCGACGTGCCCGGCTCGATGAACGCGGTGGAACCGGTCAGCGGGCGCACGCGCATGGACCGGACCGGGTAGGCGGCGCAGCGGGCGCTGCGGTTGTTCCGGCCGGCCAGCGAACTCGCCCACGGTGCGGAGGCGGCGATCGGCGGGATCCAGGCGACCCCGAACGGGCAGACCGGATTGTATGACAGCGTGCTCGACGCCTACCGGACCGCGCGCCGAACGGGAGCCGGGACGGCTGAACCTGGTGGTGGTGCCGACCGACGGCCGCAACGACGATTCGCACGGCATCAGCCGGGCTGACCTGCTCACCCGGTTGCACGGACTGGCCGACGCGAGGCGGCCGATCCAGCTGATCGGCATCGGCGCCGGGCCGGACATCGACGTGGCGGAGTTGCCGGAGCTCACCGCCGCCACGGGCGGGCAGGCGTGCACCACCCCCGATCCGGCGAAGATCAACGAGGTTTTCTACGCAGCGTTGAGCAAGCTCTCCTGCTGCGGCTGAACGGGCGCCCCCCGGTGCGGGTTCGACCAGCGGGTTCTGCGAATCTAGTGCGCACCACCCGATTCTTCCGTTTCTGCGAGGAGCTCCGCATGTTCCGCTTCCCCCGACGGCCGTTGCTGGCCGTCGCCGGTGTGACCACGGCGCTGGTGCTCGCCGGTTGTTCCGGAGAGGACGCCGCGCCCGCACCGGCCGCGCCGGCACCGCCGACGGCCGCGGTGGCCGGGATGCAGGTGTCCACGGAGTTCAACGAGGCCGATGTGGCCTTCGCGACCGAGATGATCCCGCACCACCAGCAGGCCGTGGACATGGCGGCGATGGCCGTGGAGAAGTCGGGGAACGAGAAGGTCAAGGCGCTGGCGCTGCGGATCAGGGACGCGCAGGACGCGGAGATGGCGCAGCTGTCGGGCATGCTCGAGG
Source organism: Amycolatopsis sp. NPDC045836 (assembly GCF_056431745.1). NCBI lineage: Bacteria > Bacillati > Actinomycetota > Actinomycetes > Pseudonocardiales > Pseudonocardiaceae > Amycolatopsis > Amycolatopsis sp. NPDC045836. The sequence goes on from NZ_JBWKKF010000015.1 coordinate 135,424, forward strand.
TGTGGGGGCAGCAGCCGCCGGAGGACCCGGGCCTGGACCACGGCGGCCACTCCGGCATGGTCACCGACGCCGAGATGGCGGCGCTGGAATCGGCCGGTGGCGCGGAATTCGACCGGAAGTTCGTCGAACTGATGACGCGCCACCACGAAGGCGCCGTCCGCGTCGCCGACGCCGAGCAGGCGAACGGCAAGAACCCGCAGGCGAAGGAACTGGCCGGCAAGATCAGCCAGGACCAGCAAGCCGACCTGGCTGAACTGAAAGCCCTGTGAGACCGGCAAGAGCCGAACTCCTCCGAATCTCATGTCCGCGGGCGTGGACTTCACCTGGAGCAGCCGAAGTCCACGCCCGCGGGGCGAGTTCACGTTGGGGCAGTTGAACTCCGCGCGCGTTCGAGCGGCCTTCCCGGAGCCACGCGAAACATCAGGCTGGAGCGGCGCCACCCTTGCCCGGTGAGTTCAGTTGCACGATCAGCGCGCCGCCCTGGGGAACGGCGGCGCTGGTGATCTGCGGCCAGCGCAAGGCTTCCCAGTAGGAGTCAGTCCCGCCGTCAGCAGTGGTTCGCGCGCAGCCCGGGCACGGTGGCCATCGGGCGGAGTGAGCATCAGGCTGGAGCGGCGCCACCCTTGCCCGGTGAGTTCAGTTGCACGATCAGCGCACCACCCAGGAGAACGGCGGCGCCGGTGAGCTGCACCCAGCTCAACGCTTCCCCCAGCAGGAACCAGGCCAAACCCGCCGCCAGCAACGGTTCGCACAACCCCAGCACGCTCGCCACCGGTGCCGGCAGGTGCCGCAGCGAGGAAATGCCTGCCAGGTAAGCGAAAACGGTGGACAGCAGCACCAAAGCCACCAGCAGCGACCAGATCGGCGGCTGCCACGGGCCGAACTCCGCCGGCGCCGAGAGCAGGGAGACCGGGATCGTCCACGGCGGCGCCACCACGCACACCGCCACCGCGCCGACGATCATGCCCCAGGTGACCAGGCCCAGCGGGTGCCGATCGGCCACCGCCCGTTCGCCGAGCAGGAAGTACCCGGCCGAGCAGATCGCCGCGCCGACCCCGGCGAGCAGGCCGAGCAGGTCCAGCCGCAGCCCCTCCCACGCCTGCGCCACCATGGCCAGCCCGAGCATGGCCAGCGCGATGCCGCCCCACATCACCCCCGGCAACCGCACCCGCCGCACGAACCGCACCCACAGCGCGATCAGCACCGGCGAGGTGAACTCCAGCAGGATCGCGATGCCCACCGGGATCCGGCTCGCCGAGACGAAATAACACAGCTGCACCCCGGCCACGCCCAGCAGCCCGTAGCCCAGCAGCAGCGGCCAGTCCGACGCCCGCACCCGCAGCAGCGACGGCCGCGCCAGGGCGACCCCGGCCGCCAGCACCAGCGCGGCGAGCCCGATGCGGGCCGCGGCCACCTGCTCGGGGCTCAGCCCGGCCAGCATCACCGGTTTGCCCAGCGCCCCGGAACTGCTGAAGAACAGGGCCGCGACCAGGATCAGCACCGTGCCGCGGCCACGGTGGGCGACCAGCGCGGGAGCCGGGACCTCGGTGACCATGGACCGCACGATACGGCCGCGCACCGGCAATCCGGAACCCGATTTCGGCTAACCCCCTAAAACGCCTGGCTGGTTACGGTTTCCACGGGCTGACGGTGTCCGTCGGGCGGGTCGGGTCGTGGAACCGCGGCGCGTCCATCTCCCCGCGGCGCAGCGGCACCAGGCCGTCGGTGATCGCGCGCATGATCTTGGCGTGCGCCCGCACCCCGGCACCCGGCCGGTCCGGTTCGATGTCGGCCAGGTCGACCGGCTCGCCGAAGTGCACCCGGAACACCGGCCGCCGCAGCGGTGCGGTCAGCCCCGACTTCGCCAGCGGCAGGATGTCGGCGGGGCCGGTCACCGTCTCGGTGCCCCAGTAGACGGCCTCGTGCGCGCCCCACTGGCTGATCGGCACCACCGGCACGCCCGCGGCGATCGCCAGCCGGGCCGCACCGCTCTTGCCGCGTTCGGGCCACAGGCCGGGGTCGTGGCTGATCCGGCCCTCCGGGTAGACGATGATCGGCGCCCGCGTGGTGCGCATCGCCTCGACGGCCGCGCCGAACTGCGCCAGCGCCGAATCGGACTTGCCGCGGTCGACGCGCAGGTGGCCGCTGGCCTTGAGCGCCGGGCCGATCACCGGGGCGTCGAGGATGCCACCGGCCAGCATGAACCGCGGCGCGATGCCGATCTTGCGGCAGGCCGCCATCAGCACGAACGGGTCGAACACGCCGATGTGGTTGGCGGCCATCAGCAGCGGCCGGTCACGCAGTTCGCCGGGCACCCGGCCGGTGATCCGCAGCCTTCCGAGCAGGCTGACCAGCGAGTGGTCGATGGCGAGCATGGTGCGCCAGATGGCCGGCGCGGGGACGCGCCGGTCCCCCCGGAGAGCGAACATGGGCCGAAGCATGGCACGGCCGGTTTTCACCCGGTTTGGGGACCGGCCGATCGGTAACGTGAGAATTGTTCCACCTGTGCTGCGAGTGGCAGCTGTGACCCGGCGAGACCGGGGGTTACCGTGGAGCCCATGGCTGGAGGGTCGGCAACCAAGGGACCAACCAAGGGAGCGAGCAGAGGACGAGGAGGCAAGGCCCCCGCGCGGAGCACCCGCGGTGGGAGTCGTCCGCGCACGACCGCGAAACGGCCACCCGCGCGCAAGTCCGCCCCGCCCCGCAAGTCCGGTGGCGGGTTCGGCCGGGCCGTGCGCGGTGGCTGGAGCCTGCTGGCCAAGGGGGTCGGCTCGCTGGCCAGGACCGTCGGCCGCGGCCGTGAACTGGAGCCGGAGCACCGCCGGGACGGGCTCGCGCTGGCGTGGCTCGGGCTGGCCATCGTGATCGCGGTCGGCGTCTGGTGGCAGGCGGCCGGTCCGGTCGGCGGCTGGGTGCAGGCCGGCGTGCGCACGGCGTTCGGCGCCGGTTCGGTGACCCTGCCGCTGGTGCTCACCGTGGCCGCGGTGGCGATGATGCGCTCGGAACCGCAGCCCGAGACCCGGCCGCGCCGGGTGATCGGCGTGCTGCTGATGAGCTTCGCCGTGCTCGGCCTGCTGCACCTGATCGCCGGGCTGCCCTCGGCCAACGAGGACCGGATGTACGCCGGTGGTTTCCTCGGCTACCTCTCCGGCGGCCTGCTCGCCGCCGGGGTGACCACCTGGGTGGCGGTGCCGCTGCTGGCGCTGGCGCTGGGCTTCGGGGTGCTGGTGTTCACCGGCACCCCGGTCCGCGACATCCCACAGCGCCTGCGCGAATGGGGCATGGACCCCGAGGAGCTGGCGGAGGAGCAGGCCCGCCGGGACGCCCGCGCCGAGCGGAAGGCCCGCGAGGAGGACGTCACCGAGGCCGACCCGAAGGCGGTGCGGCTGCGCAAACCGTCCCGCCGCCGCCAGGCCACCGCCTCCGACGAGGACAAGGACGAGGACGAGCAGCTCGCGCTGCCGGTCGAGCCGGAACGGCCCAGCCCGCCGAAGGTCAAGGCCGCCGAGGTGCCGGAGAAGAAGCCGCGCAAACCGGCCGAGGCGCCGATGGCGGTGACCCGCACGGTCGAGGGCGACTACCAGCTCCCGTCGGCGGACCTGCTCACCCTCGGCGACGCCCCGAAGTCGCGCAGCAAGGCCAACGACCTGATGATCGAGTCGATCTCCGGCGTGCTGGAGCAGTTCAACGTCGACGCCCAGGTCACCGGCTTCACCCGCGGCCCGACGGTGACCCGCTACGAGGTCGAGCTGGGGCCCGGCGTGAAGGTCGAGAAGATCACCGCGCTGACCAAGAACATCGCCTACGCCGCGGCCACGGACAACGTGCGCCTGCTGGCACCGATCCCCGGCAAGTCGGCGGTCGGCATCGAGGTGCCCAACTCCGACCGCGAGATGGTGCGCCTCGGCGACGTGCTGCGCTCGTCTAAGGCGGTCAAGGACAACCACCCGATGGTGATCGGGCTGGGCAAGGACATCGAGGGCCACTTCGTCACCGCCAACCTGACGAAGATGCCGCACCTGCTGGTCGCCGGGTCCACCGGTTCCGGTAAGTCCAGCTTCGTCAACTCGATGCTGGTTTCGCTGCTGGCCAGGGCCACGCCGGACGAGTGCCGGATGATCCTGATCGACCCGAAGATGGTCGAGCTGACCCCGTACGAGGGCATCCCGCACCTGATCACGCCCATCATCACCCAGCCGAAGAAGGCCGCCGCCGCGCTGGCCTGGCTGGTGGAGGAGATGGAGCAGCGCTACCAGGACATGCAGGCCAACCGGGTGCGCCACATCGACGACTTCAACAAGAAGGTGCGCTCGGGCGAGATCACCGCGCCGCCGGGCAGCGAGCGGGTCTACGCGCCCTACCCCTACATCATGGCCATCGTCGACGAGCTGGCCGACCTGATGATGACCGCGCCGCGCGACGTCGAGGACGCGATCGTGCGGATCACCCAGAAGGCCCGCGCCGCCGGCATCCACCTGGTGCTGGCCACCCAGCGGCCCTCGGTGGACGTGGTCACCGGCCTGATCAAGACGAACGTGCCGTCACGGCTGGCCTTCGCCACCTCCTCGCTGACCGACTCGCGGGTCATCCTGGACCAGCCGGGCGCGGAGAAGCTGATCGGCATGGGTGACGCGCTGTACCTGCCGATGGGTGCCGGGAAACCGGTGCGCGTGCAGGGCGCGTTCGTCGGCGACGACGAGATCTCCGCGATCGTCAACTTCGCCAAGGAGCAGGCGCAGCCGGAGTACCAGGAGGGCGTCACCGCGGCGAAGGCGGGCGAGGCCAAGGAGATCGACCCGGACATCGGCGACGACCTCGACGTGCTGCTGCAGGCGGCCGAGCTGGTGGTCACCTCGCAGTTCGGCTCGACCTCGATGCTGCAGCGCAAGCTGCGGGTCGGCTTCGCCAAGGCGGGCAGGCTGATGGACCTGCTGGAGTCGCGGGGCGTGGTCGGGCCGTCCGAGGGGTCGAAGGCCCGCGACGTGCTGATCAAGCCGGAGGAACTGGACTCGGTGCTCTACCTCATCCGCGGCGGCGGGCCCGCCGCGGACGAGGAGTAGCGCTCCGGATCACCTCAGCTGGCGCCGAACTGGCGCACGGCCTGGTAGTAGGTCCACGCCGCCGCGTTGCAGGCCGCCGCGCCGTTGCAGACGTCCTTCATGTCGTCGTGGAAGTTGTTGTCGATCTTCAGCCGGTTGCTGTCGGTGAAGCGGCTCTGCTTCTTGTAGTTGCGGTAACCGAAGTCGTGCCGCCAGCAGGCCTGGGTGAAGTTGTAGCCCAGCGGCTTGTCCGGCGACCACGAGCAGGCGTCGGTCGACCAGTCCAGGTCGCCGGGGTAGGTGCCGCGCACGCTGACGAAGCCCGACAGCGACTTGCTGAACAGGTAGTCGTCGGTCACCGCACGCACGTCGATGGCCTGCGCGGTGCCCGCGCCGAGCACCAGGCTCCCGGCCACGGCCGCGGAGACGGTGAACTTGCGCAGCAGGCCGCGGGCTGGTCTGCGGGAGCGGGTGGCGGGCTCGGGCAGGGCGGTCTCGGACATCGGCGTTCTCCCTCGCGCTGTGCGTGTTTGAGCGAGCTCAGCATTGGGTAGGGCCACCCCGGGCCGCCACCGCCTTGCGTAGGAAAGTCAGTGAATTCCTTCCAAAAGCCCGGGATCGCCGAATCGGCACCGGGGCAGCTCAGAGTGATATTTCGGCCAGGTTGACCCCGCGGAAAGCCTTGCCGACGGCATTCTTGACCCGCGGTGACCACACCGCGTGCCCGTGCCCGGTCCAGATCGGCGCGGCCGGAAGATCACGCAGCAGCTGGTTTTCCACCAGCCGGTAGCGCTGCGCGCGTTCTTGTTCGTCAGTGGCTGACGAGGCCGCGGCGACCAGTTCGCCGAAACCGGCGCCCGCGTACCCGGTCGCGGCGGACAGGGCGGCGACCGCCGCGCCGGGGGTTTCCGCTTGGACGGTGGTCGCCAGCGGACCGTCGAGAGCGCCTCCGGGACGCGGTTCCGGCACGACCGGGGAGCCGAGCACGCCCTGGATCTGCTCGGCCAGCGCACGGGCCCAGCCTTCGGTGCCGGGGTCGAAGTAGAGGTTCACCTCGCCGCTGAAACCACCCTGCCCGGCCAGCGCTTTCGCCGCCGCCGGGTCGTGGGTGCACGGGCGGCAGGTGGCCGAGCGCTCGCCGGGCAGCACGCCCCTGGCCGGGTCCGCCTGGTCACCGAGCGGTCCCTTCGCCAGCGCCACGCGGTCGGCCGCCATGGCGAAGGCGAACCGCACGGTCGCGTCCTCGAACCGCTTGTCCCCCACGGGGAACACCAGGAAGCCCGAAGACGGCAGCGGCCAGAGCGCGTGCCGGTCGGCGAAATCGGCGTGCATCGCCTCGTGCCGGTCGCCGGGCACCTCGGTGGCCAGGTCGAGCGTGCCCGCCTTGACCTCGTCGTACTGCGTGCCGGCTTCGCCCGCGCGCAGGTCGATTTCCCGGGGTTTGCCCGGTTCCGCGGTGACCCGGGTGAGTTTCGCGCCGCGGCCCGGTTCCCACGGTGTGGTCATCCGGTACGGGCCGTTGCCGACCGGGTGGCGGGAAAAGCCAGCCCAGTCCCGCGAGGCGAGCACCGATTCGGGCAGCGGGAGGAAGGCCGGTGCGGTCAGCCTGGCCGGGAGCTCCGCGGACGGCTGGGCGAGCACGATCCGCACGGTGGTCTCGTCGACCGCGGTGATTTCCTCGGCCCCCAGCGCGTTCCCGGTGATCAGCCAGGTGTCCGCATAGGACTTCGCGGTGACCGGGGTGCCGTCGTGGAAGCGGCCGGTCGGCGGCTTGACCGTCCAGGTGAGCAGGTCCGCGCTGGTCGCCGCGTCCGGCGGGACGGGCGTCCACAGCGCGGAAACCACGGTCCGCCCGGCCTGGTCGCGGACCTCGGCGGGCACCAGGCTGGCGGGTTCGGCCAGGCCGACGGTGAGCACGTCCGGTGGTGGCGGTTCGGGGGCCGGGGTGCACGCGACCGCCAGCAGCACGACCAGGGGGAGCACGGGGAGCGAACGCATGGACAGTGTCTAGCACCAACGGAAGGCGGTTGTATCCGGTGAATCCGCGGCCATACAGTACCCAGGGCTCACCCCGGGAGGTCGCTGATGCTGCGCTCGTTCCTCACCTTCACCGTCGTCGCGGCCACCGCGCTCGTCACCGCGCTGCCCGCGGGTGCCTGCGGGGAGGAGGAAGGCCCGGAGCCCAAGGCCGCACCGGTCGCCGGAGCACCCGGCGCGGTGAAGAACGTCGAAGCGGTCGGCAACGTGCCGGACGCCCAGGGCGCCATCGCGCTGGAGTTCCTCGACTACGGCCGGGGCAAGCGGCGGGACGTCATGGTGGTCTCCGGCGAGTTCGGGCTGAAGACCTACGACCTGGCGAACCCCACCGCGCCCAAGCTGATCGGCCAGCTCAGCATGCCCGGCCTGTGGGAGACCGAGAACACCGAGGTCGACCGCAAGCGCAAGCTGGTCTTCCTGGCGCGGGACCCGCGGGCGTTCGGCGGGAACACCAAGACCGGGGAGTCCGGCATCTACGTGGTCGACGTGGCCGATCCGGAGAAGCCGGTGCTGCGCAGCTACGTGCGGGTGCCCGCCGGGCACACCACCAGCTGCGTCAACGACTGCCGGTACCTGTGGACCGGCGGCCCGGCCAAGGCGGAGGACATGCCCGCCGACTGGGGCGGCCGACCGATCTGGGTGACCGACGTGCGCGACCCGGCCGAGCCGAAGGTGCACCCGGAGCCGATCGAGCTGGCCCGCAACGACGGCAAGACCGACTACGTGCACGACGTGCAGGTGGACGGAACGGGCGTGGCCTGGGTGTCCGGTGCCGGCGGGGTGCGCGGGTACTGGACCGACGGCTGGCGCAAGGACCCCGTGCGGGGGAAGTGGCGGCGGGCCACCGCGCTCGACCCGGTGCCGTACGCCGGTGGTGGCATCGAGGAGACCGCGGCGCCGTCGAAGTTCATGCACAACAGCCTGCGCCCGATCGAGAACGGCAAGTGGGGCCGGAACAACCTGCTGTACTCCGTCGAGGAGAGCTTCGTCGACGGCTGCGCCGGCGACGGTGTGACGGTGATCTCCTCGCTCGAGGGCTCCTACGGCGGCCAGGGCTGGCGGTCCACCCCGGAGGACCCGTTCCGGCTGAAGACGATCGGCACCTGGGCCGTGGCCGGGCAGGAAGGCAGCGACCCGGCCTCCGGCGACTGCTCGGCGCACTACTTCGACCTGCGCGGTGACGTGCTGGTGCAGTCCTTCTACGCCCAGGGCACCCGCTTCCTCGACGTCAGCGACCCGACCGACCCGAAGCAGATCGCCTACTTCCGGCCCGCCGACGCCGCGTCGTGGGCGCCGTACTGGCACAAGGGCCTGGTCTACGTGGCCGACAACACCCGTGGCATCGACATCCTGCGGCCCACCCGTCTCCCACCACCCTCAACGGAGCGCTCCGCGCCGACCTCGCTCAAGAACTGAGCTCGAGCAGCATCCGCGTGTTGCCGAGCGTGTTCGGTTTCACAAACGGGAGGTCGAGGAACTCGGCCACACCGGGGTCCACCGAGCGCCGCATCTCCTCGTAGACCTCCTGGGACACCGGGGCGCCGTCGATCTCGCGGAAGCCGTGACCGGCGAAGAACGAGGTCTCGAAGGTGAGCACGAACAACCGGCGCAGCCCCAGCTCCACCGCGTGCTGGATGAGCCTGCCGACCAGGGCGCGCCCGATGCCCTTGCCGCGGGCCTGCTTGCCCACCACGATCGTGCGCAGTTCGGCGAGGTCCTCCCACAGCACGTGCAGCGCCCCGGCGCCGACCACCTCCCCGTCCACCTCGGCCACCCAGAACTCCTGCACGCTTTCGTACAGGGTGACCAGGTCCTTCTCCAGCAGCACCCGCCCGGCGTCCGCGTCGACCAGCTGCTTGATCTCGCGGACGTCGGCGATCAGGGCCCGGCGGACGGCGACCCGGCCCGCTTCACGCTTGATTGGCACGTCCGCCAACCTAGACCGGCGCCGGAAGCGGCGACAGTTACGCTGAGCCCCGTGCCTTCTTCCACCACGAACGCCTCACCCAGCCCGCGGCGGGTCTCGCTGCTGACCCTCGGCTGCGCCCGCAACGAGGTCGACTCCGAGGAACTGGCCGGCCGCCTGGCGGCGGGCGGCTGGGAACTGGCCGAGGAGCCGGAGGGCTCCGACGTGATCGTGGTGAACACCTGCGGTTTCGTGGAGCAGGCCAAGAAGGACTCGGTGGACACGCTGCTCGCCGCCGCGGACACCGGCGCGAAGGTGGTTGCGGTCGGCTGCATGGCCGAGCGCTACGGCGCGGAACTGGCCGAGAGCCTGCCCGAGGCCGACGCGGTGCTCGGTTTCGACCACTACCCGGACCTCGCCGAACGCCTCGGCGACATCGTCTCCGGCCACGCCGTGCCCTCGCACGTGCCCGCCGACCGCCGCACGCTGCTGCCGATCAGCCCGGTGCAGCGCCCGGCCGCGGCCCAGGAGGTCGCCCTGCCGGGGCACGCCCAGGAGGGCTGGGGCCCGCGTGTGCTGCGCACCCGGCTGGACGACTCGCCGGTGGCCGCGCTGAAGATCGCCTCCGGCTGCGACCGGCGCTGCTCGTTCTGCGCCATCCCCTCCTTCCGCGGCTCCTTCGTCTCCCGCCGCCCGGACGAGCTGGTGGCCGAGGCGCGCTGGCTGGCCGAGCAGGGCGTCAAGGAGCTGTTCCTGGTCAGCGAGAACTCCACCTCCTACGGCAAGGACTTCGGCCGCGAGTTCGGCGGCACCCGGGCGCTGGAGCTGCTGCTGCCCCAGCTCGCCGCGGTCGAGGGCATCGAGCGGGTGCGCGTGTCCTACCTCCAGCCCGCCGAAACCCGGCCGGGCCTGGTCGAGGCGATCGCCACCACGCCGGGCGTGGCCACCTACTTCGACCTGTCGTTCCAGCACTCCAGCGAGACCGTGCTGCGCCGGATGCGCCGGTTCGGCTCCACCGACTCCTTCCTCGCGCTGATCGAGCAGATCCGCGGGTACGCGCCGGACGCGGGCATCCGCACCAACGTGATCGTCGGCTTCCCCGGCGAGACCGAGGCCGACGTGGCCGAGCTGGAGCGGTTCCTGATCGGCGCGCGGATGGACGCCGTCGGCGTGTTCGGCTACTCCGACGAGGACGGCACCGAGGCGGAGACCTTCGACGGCAAGCTGGACGAGGAGACCGTGGCCAAGCGCGTCGCCCGCGTCTCGGCGCTGGTCGAGGAGCTGACCGCGCAGCGGGCGGAGGAGCGCGTCGGCGACTTCGTCGACGTGCTGATCGAGTCGGTCGAGGAGGGCCCAGGCGGTGAGGTGACCGGCCGCGCCGCCCACCAGGCCCCCGAGGTCGACGGCGAGTGCGTGCTCGTCGACGCGGGGGAGCGCGAGGTGGGCGAGTTCGTGCGCTGCGAGGTGACCGACTCCGCCGGGGTGGACCTGATCGTGCGTCCGGTGGGCGCGGACCGGTGAGTGCCGCACCCAGCGAACCGGCCGAGGGCGAGGCGGGCGCTCCGCCACCGCGGCAGGCCGAACTGCCGGAACCGACCCCGGTGCCCACGCTCAACGTGGCGAACCTGCTCACGCTGTCGCGGCTGGTGCTGGTGCCGCTGTTCGTCGCCGCGTTGTTCGCCGGCGACGGCACCGAGACCTTCTGGCGGGCCGTGGCCACCGCCCTGTTCGCCGTCGCTTCGTTCACCGACCAGGTGGACGGCTGGGTGGCGCGCAAGTACGGGCTGATCACCGACTTCGGCAAGATCGCCGACCCGATCGCGGACAAGGCGCTGATCGGCGCCGCGCTGATCGGGCTGAGCGCGCTCGGTGAACTGGGCTGGTGGGTGACCATCGTGATCGCGGTCCGGGAGATCGGCGTCACCCTGCTGCGGTTCTGGGTGATCCGGCACGGGGTGATCCCGGCCAGCCGCGGCGGCAAGGCGAAGACCATGGCGCAGATCGCCGCGATCACCGTGTACCTGCTGCCGCTGCCGTCCTCGGTGGACTTCCTCGGCTGGGTGCTGATGGGCCTGGCGCTGGTGCTCACCGTGGTCACCGGGGTGGACTACCTGGTCCGGGCGCTGAAGCTGCGGGCGCTGGGCGACCGGACGGGCACGGCGTCATGACCACCGGGACCGCGGTGAACGCGCACGAGGTGGTCGCCGCCCTGCGCGACCGGGGTGAGACGGTGGCCACCGCCGAGTCGCTGACCGCCGGGCTGGTCTGCGCGGCGCTGACGGAGGTGCCCGGTTCGAGCGCGGTGGTGCGCGGCGGGCTGGTCGTCTACGCCACCGAGCTCAAGGCCGCGCTGGCCGGGGTCGACCCGGACTTGCTCGCCGCTCGGGGCGCGGTCGACCCGGAGGTGGCCGCGCAGCTGGCCGCCGGGGCCAGGGCCCGCTGCGGCGCCGACTGGGGCCTCGGCCTGACCGGGGTCGCCGGCCCGGCCGGGCAGGACGGCGTTTCCCCTGGCACGGTGCACCTCGGCCTGGCCGGTCCGGGGGTGTCGATCACCCGTGAGCTGCACCTTCCCGGCGATCGGGCGGCGGTGCGGGCCGGCTCGGTGGCGGCCGCGCTGCTCCTGCTGGGGGAACAAATCACCTGAAATCGGCGTTCGCCCTTGGCGTACGAGTGGGTGTACTGATGCTATCCACCGAGTTCTCTGGGTAACGTGGACGCAGATCGATGGAAGGGAGGCGCGCGATGACCGTGCTGTTGCGTGAGGCGATCGGTGATCGGCTCCGTCATGCCCGCACCAACCAGCGGCGAACGCTGCGCGACATCTCCCGCGCCGCCAAAGTCAGCCTCGGCTACCTGTCGGAGGTCGAACGGGGGCAGAAGGAGGCTTCCAGCGAGTTGCTCGCCTCGATCTGCGAGGCGCTGGAGCTGCCGCTGAGCGAGCTGTTGCACAAGGTGGCCGCCGACGTGTCCGCGCTGGACAAGGTCGAGGAAACCCTGGAGAACACCGAGCGTGGTGCCAAGCCGGTGGAGACGGCCTCGGCCGAGCCGGGCTTCGAAGGCGGGCGCCCGGTGCCCGAGGTGGTGGGTAACGATCTGGCCGACCTCCGGCTGTCCCCGCCGCGCATGTCGACCACGCTGCGTACCACCATCACCACCCCGAAGCTGGCCTCGATCGTCGCCGCCTGACGCACCGGGTCCAGCTGACCTGCCACCCTCCGCTGTGGGGCATCGCACGCGTTCCGCGCGAGCGGTGCCCCATCGCTGCCGTTCCGGCTGGTAGCTCTCGGTAGGGGCCATCCCTGAATTACCCCGGGGTCGCCTGGAACGACGGCGGTCAACCTGACACGATGGAACCCAACGCCGGGTACTCAACGTTGCCTGTACGGATCGATCGCCCGCTCGCCATGGGGGAGGGCAGGTTCGACCCCAGGGGGCGCGAGCGCACCCGGTGACAGGACCAGTGGGACGCAAGAAGGCAGGCGGAGGAGATGGCCAACCCTTTCGTGAAGTTCTGGAAGTACCTGATGGCATCGTTCTCGTCGAAGGTCGACGAGCACGCTGACCCCAAGGTGCAGATCCAGCAGGCCATCGAGGAGGCGCAACGCCAGCACCAGGCGCTCTCCCAGCAGGCCGCTTCGGTGATCGGCAACCAGCGTCAGCTGGAGATGAAGCTGAACCGCCAGCTCGGTGAGGTGGAGAAGCTGCAGGCGTCGACCCGGCAGGCCCTCGTGCTCGCCGACGAGGCCCGCGCCAAGGGCGACGAGCAGAAGGCGCAGGAGTTCGAGAACGCCGCGGAGGGCTTCGCGGCCCAGCTGGTCACCGCCGAGCAGAACATCGAAGACCTCAAGACCCTGCACGACCAGTCGCTGCAGGCCGCCGCCCAGGCGAAGCAGGCCGTCGAGCGCAACGCCAGCATGCTGCAGCAGAAGCTGGCCGAGCGCACCAAGCTGCTCTCGCAGCTGGAGCAGGCGAAGATGCAGGAGCAGGTCTCCGCTTCGCTGAACCAGATGTCGCAGCTGGCCGCGCCGGGCAACACGCCTTCGCTGGAGGACGTGCGCGAGAAGATCGAGAAGCGCTACACCACCGCGCTCGGCTCGGCCGAGCTGGCGCAGAACTCGGTGCAGGGCCGGATGCTGGAGGTCCAGCACTCGACCACGCAGCTGGCCGGGCACTCGCGCCTGGAGCAGATCCGCGCCTCGATGAAGGGCGACTCGGTGGCCCAGGTGACCAGCGGGTCGCAGGCCGCGTCGGCGGCCAAGGACCAGGCCGCCGCGGCCAAGTCCAGCGCGAACATCCAGCAGGAGATCCAGCAGCGGGTCCAGGCCGAGCAGCAGAAGAACCAGGCCTGAGACCGGCCGGGGCCGCAGGGGAGTGGTGATGGGGTCGGGTAAGCGTGACTTCGGCGAGCTGAGCGCGAAGCTGGAGAAGCACATCGAACGCCTGCCCGACTACGCCCAGCGCGCCCAGGAGAAGCTGCAGAAGTACCTGCCGCCGGAGTCCGGGCGGGGCACCGGTGACCAGCGGGAACCGCAGGTCTACCGCAAGGTGTTCCCGCCGGAGGAGCGGGCGGGCACGACGCCGCCCGCCCGACCGGCCCCGCTGGTGCCCAAGCTGCCGAACCTGCCCGACTTCGCCTCGCTGGCCTCCTCCGCCCCGGCGGTGGACGGGCTCAAGGCGAAGTGGGCGCAGTGGAACGAACCCGCCGCCAAACTGGAACGGCGCAAGCGGCGGGCGTCCAGGGCCACCACGCTGTGGCTGGTGCTGTCCCTGATCAGCGTGCTGGTGGTGGTGGCGGGTTTCCTGGCCGCGGCCACCACCGCCGCGGCGCTGATGTCCCCGCCGGTGCTCGGCGGGGCGGCGGGTGCGATCGCCTTCACCACGCTCGGTGTGCGCTCCGGCGCCCACCTGCGCCGGCTCAACCGGATGGAGATCCCGGCCAGCACCGCGCCCCCGCCGCTGCCGCCGTCCGGCTCGGCGGCCCGCCGCCCGATGGAGCGGCTGGCCGAGTCGGAGGCGTCGCTGCGGGAGCTGCTGCGCCAGCTGGCCGTTCCGAGCACCACCGGGGTCACCGCGGTGCCCGAGGTGTCGGTCGAGGACGCCCGCGCCACCGCCGACGAAGCCGCCAAGAGCCTGCGTGGCCTGGCCGGTCGCATCCAGGCCATCGAACGCGCCCGCAACGCCGCGCCGCGGGGTGAGCGCGCCGCGCTGGACGGCGCCATCCGCACCCTGGCCGAGCAGCTCGACGACGGGCTGGAGGGCTACGGCGCCCTGGTCGCCGCCGCGGGCCGCACGGTGGCTGCGAGCAGTGACGGCATCGGCACCTCGAGGGAAGCCCTCACCGACGCCACCGATCGGCTGGCCGGGCTGGCGATCGCCCTGCGTGAGCTGGGTTCTTGATTCCAGCTGTCCTCTGTGGACGGTATGGACAGCGGCCCGTCCCCGGTGTCACTCTGTGACGGGGTGAAACACGTACGTAACCGAATGGACGTTTCCGTCGCAATCGGCTTTGCCTACCGTTTTCCTCATGAACATCTTTCTGCCGGAGGCACCAGTGCGCTGATCGAGGGTCTCCCACGAGGAAAGGACGGCGGCTGTGAACACACTTCCTCCCGAACCGGAGCCGATCTGCCCGGCACCGCCGAGTGCTTTCCAGCGGGTGATCTCCGCCTACGAGCGCCTGGCCGAAACCGATCGCGCGGCCGACTGGGAGACGCTGCGCTCCGAGGAGGACGTCCTGGTCGAAGCCAAGGCCATCGACGAACGCGTGCGGGCCGGTGACGAACTCCCGCTGGCCGGGCAGCTGCTCGCGGTGGGCACCGGGCCCGCCATCGCCGGGTTGCCGGACGGCCCCGGCCTCGCCGAGGTCAGCGCGGCCGCCGTGCAGCGGCTGACGCAGGCGGGCGCGGTGGTGCTCGGCCGGGCCGGGAAGGACTCGGTACCGGCCGTGGTCGGCTCCGGGGCCGCCGACCTGGGGCTGGACACCGAAGCCCCCGGCTCGGCCACCACCTTCGCGCTGCGGGCCACCGCCGGGCTGGTTCCGGACGCGCCGGTGGTGCACGCCCGCGAGCTGACCCTGGCGCGGCTGGCGCTGGGCACGGCGACCGACGCGGCCGCCTGGCCGGGTGCGTTCCGGTTGTCCGCCGGGGAGCACCCCCGCGTGGCCGTGCCGGGTGCGGCCCAGCTCGCGCCGCTGCCGATCGCCGTCCGGCGCTCGTTCGAAGCCGTCGTCGCCGCGTTCTCCGCGTCCGGGGTCCGGATCGGCTCGCCGGACGGCTCGTCCGACGTGCTGCTGACCCCGTCCGTGCTGGACCCGGCCGGGCCGGGGGCGCCGTCGGTGACCGTGCCGCTGGGCGCGGCCGGCGGGGAACCGTTCGGCATCACCTTGTCCACCGCGCCGTTCGAGGAGCAGCTGGCGCTCGACCTCGCCGCCTTGCTCACCGCTTCCCCCGCCGGCGATCCGTATCCGGCCACCAGCGTGGAGTTCGTGGTGTTCGGCGAGCAGGTGCGCGGGCGCCCGCTGAGCGCCTGGCTGGCCGAACTGGGCGCGCGGTACTCCGGGGACGTGGTCACCGCCTCGCACTACCGGATGGTGCTGCTGTCCGGGCCGGAGGCCGGGGTGGTGCCCGGGGCGCACTCGATCAGCGGTGAACGCTGGGCGATCTCCCCGGACGGGCTGGACCGCCTGCGTGCCGGGCTGCGCGCCCCCCTGCGCCTGACCGCGGTCCGGCTGGAGACCGGGATTTCGCTACCCGCCATCACCTGCGACCCGATGGCCGAAAGCACCGAACTCTCGTCCTACCGGGACTGGCGGGCCTACCTGCGCCACCTGAGCACCGCCCGGCCGAGACCAGCCTAGGCTGCGCCGCCTGCCACCGGGGTTGCCTGGGGAAGCTGCGCACCGGCGCCCGTGACGCGCTGACCCGGCCGTGGCGCCGAACTCACCATCGTCGCTGTCGTGCGCTGGCTCCGATGGCTCAACGGGCAGCGCTCAGGGCTCGGTGCGGCGGGCCTGCCCGGCCGGTGCCCGTGAGGTGATCGGCGCGACTGTTGCGCCGTACGCGCCGCGTTCACCATCGCGGCCATGGTGGGCTGGTTCGGCTGGCTCAACGGGCAGCGCTCAGGGCTCGGTGCGGCGGGCCTGCCCGGCCGGTGCCCGTGACGTGATCGGCGCGACTGTTGCGCCGAACGCGCCACGTTCACCATCGCGGTCATCGTGGGCTGGTTCGGCTGGCTTGTCGGGCAGGGCTCAGGAGTCAGCGCACCGGGCCTGCGCAGCAGTGCTCGTGACGCGCCCGGCCGCCTGTTGCGCCGTACGCGCCACCTACCAGGCCGAATCCGCCATCGTGCGCTGGCCCCGATGGGTGTAGCGGGCATGGCTCAGGTGTCGGAGGACTGGGCCTGCGCAGCGGTGCCCGTGACGCGCCTTGGCCGCCCGTTGCGCCGAACGCGCCGCTCTGCCAGGCCGGATTTCACCATCGTCGCTGTCGTGTGCCGGCTCCACCGGCTTACCGGGTGGCGCCCAGGCGCCGGTGGACCCGGCGCACCAGGCCGGGGCCGTGCAGGGCGAAACCGGTGTAGAGCTGGATCAGGCTCGCCCCGGCGTCCAGCATGCGGGCGGCGTCGTCACCGGACATGATGCCGCCGACGCCGATGATCGGCAGCCTGCCACCGGACTCCTTGTGCACGAAGGCGACCACCTCGCGGGCCCTGGCGGTCAGCGGGCGGCCGGACAGCCCGCCCGCCTGCTCGCCGATCGACGCCTCCGGCTGGATGACGCCCGCGCGGCCGAGCGTGGTGTTCGTGGCGATGACCCCGGAAACGGCGTGTTCCTCGCACACCTCGATCAGCTCGGCGAGCGCTTCGTCGGTGAGGTCGGGCGCGACCTTCACCAGCAGCGGCGTGGCCAGCTTGCCCGCCTTCGCCGCGAGCGAGGCCGAGGTGGCCTGCAGTTCGTTGAGCAGCTCGCTCAGCGCGCCGCGGTCCTGCAGGCTGCGCAGGCCCGGCGTGTTGGGGGAGCTGACGTTGACCGCGAAGTAGTCGGCGTGCGGGTGCAGCAGCCGCAGCGACTCCTGGTAGTCGGCCACGGCCTCGTCCAGCGGGGCGGCCTTCGACTTGCCGATGCTCACGCCGAGGGGCACCGGCGGTTTGCCGGTCCGCGTCAGCCGCTCGGCCAGCGCCGCGGCGCCGCTGTTGTTGAAGCCCATGCGGTTGATCACCGCGTCGCTGCCGGGCAGGCTGAACAGCCGCGGCCGCGGATTGCCCGGCTGTGGCAGCCGGGTGACCGTGCCGACCTCGACGAAGCCGAAGCCGAGCGCGGGCCAGGCGGCCAGCGCGCGCCCGTCCTTGTCCATGCCCGCGGCCAGGCCGACCGGGTTCGGGAACCGCACCCCGAAGACCTTCACCGGCCGTTCGGCGCCGTAGACGCGCCGCAGCGCGCGGAGCGCGGGTTCGGCGGTGGCCAGCTTGCCGAGCGCGGCGACGGTGCGTTCGTGCACCAGTTCGGCGTCGTTTCGGCTCAGCCGGTAGAGCGCGGGGCGGACCAGGTTGTCGAAGAGCACGGCTACATGGTGCCGCACCGGCTCTTCCACTCGTCCTCGAGCATGGCGTAGACGAACTCGTTGCCCCATTCGCCCTTGAAGATCTGGGCCTCGCGCAGGTGCGCCTCGCGGCGCAGGCCGAGCCGTTCCATCAGGCCCCAGGAGGCGGTGTTGCGTGCGTCACAGCGACCGCAGATGCGGTGCAGGCCGAGTTCCTCGAAGCCCAGCCGCAGCAGTTCGGTGGCCGCCTCCCTGGCATAACCCCGGCCGTGGTGGTCGGGGTGGAAGACGAAGCCGAACTCGCCCTGCCGGTGTTCGCGGCTGAGCCA
The DNA here is from genome assembly GCF_056431745.1 of Amycolatopsis sp. NPDC045836. Classification (NCBI taxonomy): domain Bacteria; kingdom Bacillati; phylum Actinomycetota; class Actinomycetes; order Pseudonocardiales; family Pseudonocardiaceae; genus Amycolatopsis; species Amycolatopsis sp. NPDC045836. Next base: position 153,272 of record NZ_JBWKKF010000015.1, read on the forward strand.
CTGCAGGTTGAGGTCGCCGATCAGCTGCCCGGTCGCGGCGAGTTCCACGGCGACGGCGAGGAAATCGCCTTCGCGGGTCAGCGTCGCGTTGCGGATGCGGGTTTCCAGCGCCAAGGCGGACTGCTCGCGGGAACGCGGTTCCCAGTAGAGGAAGCGGGTGACCTCGGGCCGCGACTGGAAGTCGTTCAGCTCGTCGAGATCAGCCGGGGTGAAGGCGCGGAGCACCAGCCGCGGAGTTCGGATGGGATAGGCGGGACGCAGCAAGGTTCCCCGGTTTCTCGCTGGAGACATGGGTTTCCCCGGTGCGCCTCCCGCACGCCGTCAAACGCGCGGGCCCGAGCCGGACCGATTCTCGGGAGCACCGGGGAACCGGTGACTGCCTGGTATTCACTGGCAGGCAACAAAACGAAAGCAGGGTACGAGCCGACAGGTGGCCGAGTCGCCTGCTTTGGTCAGTCCATTTTCGTTTCGCCGTCCGCTAGCGGACAGTCACCTCACGAGTCCTATAGTCAATCAACTTCGGACCACCTCCCTTCTCGTGTACCACCCACGCTAGGCGGGTTCCCGCTCTCCGGCAACAAGATTTCGTCACTCCGGTTCGGGCACCGCGGCGATCTCGGCGAGCAGGGCCGCCTTGGTCTCCTCGGGCAGGAAGGCCGAGGTCACCGAATTCGCCGCCAGTGCGGCCAGTTCGGCCGGTCGCAGGCCCAGCGCCCCGGCCACCGCGAGGTATTCGCCGTTCAGCGTGGCGCCGAACATCGGCGGGTCGTCGGTGTTGAGCGTCACCACCACGCCGTGGTCGAGCAGGCGCCGCACCGGGTGCGCCTCGACCGAGGGCACCTGGCCGGTGCGCACGTTCGAGGTCGGGCAGACCTCCAGCGCGATGCCGTGCGCGGCCAGGTGCGCCAGCAGCGCCGGGTCGTCGGCGGCGCTGGTGCCGTGGCCGATCCGCTCGGCGCCGAGGTCGTGCACGGCCGACCAGACGGTGGCAGGCCCGGTGGTCTCACCGGCGTGCGGCACGCTGTGCAGCCCGGCTTCGCGGGCGGCGGTGAAGAACGGGGCGAACTGCGCCCGGCCGACGCCGATCTCCGGGCCGCCGAGGCCGAAGCTCACCAGCCCCTCGGGGCGTTCGCGCAACGCGAACACCAGCGTCTCCTGACCGGCCTTCACCCCCTTCTCGCCGGGGATGTCGAAGCACCAGGCCAGCTCCACCCCGTGCTCGGCCGCGGCGATGGCCCGGCCTTCGGCCAGCCCGTCGAGCAGGTCGTCGCCGGACATGCCGTCCAGCAGGTGGTTGTACGGGGTGACGGTCACCTCGGCGTAGCGGGCGTTCTGCCTGGCCAGGTCCGCGGCGAGGCCGGTGACCAGCGTGCGGATGTCGTCGCGGCCCTTGAGCATGGACTGCACGGCCCAGAACACGCGCAGGAAGTGGTCGAAGCCGCGGAAGCGGAAGAACTCCGCCAGCGCGGCGCGTTCGGCGGGCACCCCGGCTTCGGGGTGGCGGCGGGCGAGGTCGAGCACGGTCTCGATGCCTGCCGAACCGACCAGGTGCACGTGCAGTTCGGCCTTGGGCAGGGCCTCGACGAACGCTCTCAGCTTGGTTTCGGGCATGGTGAAGCTCCCTGTGAACGAAATGGGTGGGTGACGGGAAGGCGCGGGCGATCAGGGAGCGAGATCGCCGCGTTCGGTGTCCGCGCCGTAGAGCGGCAGCTTGAACGACGTCACACCGGTGAGCTTAGCCGCTCGGCACCGGTCCGCGCTGGCAGTTCGGGCAGTACCAGGACTGCCGCCGCTGCACGCCGTGGCCCTGGTCGGCCACCCCCACCCGGCCGCCGCAGCGGAAGCAGCCCTGCCTGCCGCGCCCGTAGACCCAGTGCTGCCGCCCGCGGGCCAGCTCGCCGGTGGTGCTCTGGGCGTGCCGCCAGGCGTTGGCCAGCAGCAGCTTGCGGGCCAGCGCCACCACCCGCGCCGGCTCCACCCCGGACACCGGCGTCCACGGCGTGACCCGCAGCAGGTGGCAGATCTCGGCCATGTACATGTTGCCCACGCCCGCCAGCACCCGCTGGTCGAGCAGGGCCAGGCCGAGTTCGCGGTCCGGGTCCGCGGCCAGGTTCGCCGCCGCCAGCGCGGCGTGCTCCTCGGTCCACATCGGATCGAGCAGGTCCGGCCCGAGGTGCCCGACCCAGCGCGACTCCTCCCCGGTGGCCAGCAGGTCGAGGTCGTGCAGGCGGAAGCCGATCACCAGCGCGGTGGCGTTCTCGAAGATGGCGCGGGCGTGGTGGGCGGGCATCGGCCAGCGCGCGCCCGGGGTGAGGAAGCGCCAGGCCCCGTCCATCTTCAGGTGGCTGTGCAGGCTCAGGTCCCCGGAGAAGCGCAGGAACATGTGCTTGCCCGCGGTGCGCACGCCGAGCACCGTGTGGCCGGTCAGGTCCACCGTGGCCAGCCGGGGGTGGCGGAACTCGGCGCGGACCAGTTCCCGGCCGGCGAGCGCCTGCTCCACCCGCTTCCCGGCCAGGAAGACCGTGTCGCCTTCGGGCACCTAACGACCCTGGCCCGGGCCGACCCGGGGGATCTCGCCGGTGGTTTCGGTGACGTCCAGGGTGCCGGTGGCCGGTTCGTCGTCGGCCTCCCAGGCGGCGCGGTGGCGCCCGGCGCGGCTGGACCGCAGGATCTTGGCCAGCACCATGTTGAAGGTCAGCGCGATCTCCTGGGCGCCCGGCGAGTTCCACTCGTGGATCGGCACGCACGCGCCCTGCGCCTGCTGGATCGCCAGCCGGTCCGGAATGGCCGTCGGCATCACCAGCGAGCCGAAGGACTCCCGCAGCTCGGCGATCCGGAACTGGTGCTCGTGCGAGCGCACCCGCAGCTTGTTCACCAGCACCCCGACCGGGCGGAGGCCGGGGTTCACCCGGTCGCGGATCTCCTCGATCGCGTCGAGCGCGCGCTCGGCCCCGGCCACGGCGTACATGGTCGGCTCGGTGACCAGCAGCGCGCTGTCCGCGGCGACCAGCGCCGACTTCGTCAGCCTGCCCAGCGACGGCGGGCAGTCCAGGATCACCAGCTCGTACGGGTCCCCGCGCAGCGGCTCGCGGTGCAGCTCGTCCAGCGCGCGCGAGAGGTTCTCCAGCCGCCGGTTCTCCGGGCCGGGCTCGTTGAGCTGCTCGAGGTCCTCCGAGCCGACCAGCACGTCCAGCTGGTCGTCCCAGACGCTCGGCGCGATGGCCCGCTCCAGCATCGCCCGGTGCGGGGTCTCGAGCACCTCGGCGAGCGTCGCGTCGGTCAGCGGCGGGTCCAGCGACGCGGTGGCGTTGCCCTGCGGGTCCAGGTCGGCCACCAGCGTGCGGGTACCCCGGCGGAGCGCGGCCGAGGCGATACCCAGCGCGACGGTGGTCTTGCCGACCCCACCCTTGAGGCTCAGTACGGCGACGGTGTGCACGCCAAGCAGCCTACGGGCGAAGCCACCACTACGCTGTGGCCCCATGCGAACGGACACCGCGGCGGCCCGCGGCCCGGCGGCGGTGCGCCGGGTGCTGGAATCGGAACTGACCCAGGCGCGGGAACGCGGTTCGGCCGAACCGCACGTGGTCGACGTGGGCGGCGGCAGCGGCGGGTGGGCCGTGCCGTTCGCCTCGGCCGGGTGCCGGGTGACCGTGGTCGAGCCCAATCCCAACGCGCTGGCCACGCTGCGCCGCCGGGCCGAGGAGGAGGGCGTCGCCGGGCGGATCACCGTGGTCGCCGACGACTCCGACGCGCTCGGCAGGCACGTCGGCGCCGGTTCCGCCGACCTGGTGCTCGCGCACGGCCTGCTCGAGGTGGTGGACGACCCGGCGGCCGTGGTGGCGGCGCTGGCCGAGGCGGTGACCCCCGGTGGCGCGGTCTCGGTGCTGGCGGCCAACCGCTACGCCGCCGTGCTGCACCGGGCGCTGGCCGGGCGGCTCGCCGACGCCAGGAACCTGCTGCTGAACACCGACGGCGTGCTGCCGGGGGAGCGCGAGACGCTGCTGCGCCGGTTCGACAGCGAAGCGCTGACCGGACTGCTGGTGGCGGGCGGCCTGGAGGTCGCCGTGCTGCAGGGTGACGGCGTGGTGGCCGACGCGGTGGTGCCGGACGGTGTGGTGGCCACCGAGGAGGACCTGACCGAGTTCGAGGCGGTCGCTTCGGCCACCGCTCCGCTGCGGGAGATCGCCAGCAGGCTGCACGCGCTGGCTCGGCGCCCGAGACTGTCGTAGTCACCGGTTACTGTCGGGCGTATGGGGAGGAACACCGGGCTGCCCGCCGACTTCGCCCGGTTCAAGGTCACGGCCGAGGCGGAGGCCGCCGGGCCGGGTGCGGACGGCTGGCCGGCCGACGAGGGCTGCGCGTTCCTGCACGTGGACATGGACGCCTTCTACGCCGCGGTGGAGCTGCGCACCCGGCCGGAGCTGGTGCACCGGCCGGTGGTGATCGCCGGGGCCGGGCCGCGCTCGGTGGTGCTCTCGGCGAACTACCCGGCGCGCAAGTTCGGCGTGCGCTCGGCGATGCCGGTCGGCGCGGCGAAGCGGCTGTGCCCGCACGCGGTGTACCTGCCGCCCACGCGCGGGCTGTACAGCGAGGTGTCCGCAGGCGTGATGGCCATCTTCGCCGAGCTGACGCCGCTGGTGGAGCCGCTGAGCCTGGACGAGGCGTTCCTCGACGTCAGCGGGGCGCTGAAGCGGTTGCACACCACCCCGGCCGGGATCGGCGCGATCATCCGGCGCCGGGTGGCGCAGGAGCACGGGATCACCTGTTCGGTGGGGGTGGCCGGGGCCAAGTTCATCGCGAAGCTGGCCTCGGGCATGGCGAAACCGGACGGCATGATCGTGGTGCCGGTGGCGCGGGCGCTGGACTTCCTGCACCCGCTGCCGGTGTCCGCGCTGTGGGGCGTCGGCAAGCGCACCGAGGAGCAGCTGCGGCGCCTCGGCCTGGCCACCATCGCCGACGTGGCGAACGTGCCGCCCGCGCGGCTGCGCCGGGCGGTGGGCAACGCGGTGGGCGACCACCTGTACGCGCTGGCCCACGGGCACGACAACCGGGCGGTGGAGCCGGACAGCGCGGAGAAGTCGCTGGGCGCCGAGGTCACCTTCGACGTGGACGAGTACGACCGGGCCAAGCTGGCGCGCGAGCTGCTGCGGCTGTCCGAACGGGTGGCGGCGAACCTGCGCGGGCGCGGGCTGCGCGGCCGGACGGTGTCGATCAAGGTGCGGTTCGCCGACTTCAAGACCGTGACCAGGGCACGCACGCTGCTCTCGGCCACCGATGTGGCGCACGCCATCCACGGCACGGCCGTGACCTTGCTGACGGAGCTGGGGCAGGGCGCGGCGGTGCGGTTGATCGGCGTGCGGGTCGAGGGGCTGGAGGACGCCGGCTCGGCCGAGCAGCTGACCTTCGGCACCGACGGCCCGCGCTGGCGTGATGCCGAGGTGGCGGCTGATGTGGCGCGCTCCAAGTTCGGCTCCGCGGCGGTGCGGCCGGCGTCGCTGCTGTCCAGCCACGAAGAGTGAGGCCGGGCGTTCGGCGCGGGTTCGCATACTCGTTGCGGGTGGTTCCCGGCAAATCGATGAGTGCTTGATACGGGATCGGGTAGTCGTTCGCGCGCTGGACTCGTATCCTGGAGTGCAGACACCCCGGACGGGGTGTAGTTGGGTCCACTACTGTTGCGCGGCCCGGCGCCCGCGACAAGCTGTGCCGGAGGAGGAAAGATGCCACTCTCCGAGCATGAGCAGCGGCTGCTCGACCAGATCGAGCGCGAGCTCTATGCCGAGGACCCCAAGTTCGCATCCACGGTGCGTGGCACCAGGCTGCGCCGACCCGCCCGACGCCGGCGCCTGCAGGGTGTGGCCCTGTTCGTCGTCGGGGTCGCGCTGCTGGTGCTGGGCGTGGTGGTGCCGTTCCGGGTCGCCGAGATCCCGTTGATCAGCGTGCTCGGCTTCCTGGTGATGTTCTTTGGGGTCCTGCTCGCCGTCACATCGTTGCGGCAGCAACCAGAGGGTGAAGGATCAGAAGGCGAGCAGGCGGGCTCCTCACGGGGACGGCCGCAGGCACGCAAGAGCTCGTTCACACAGCGGATGGAGGAGCGCTTCCGCCAGCGTTTCGAGGACCAGTAGCGGATCCGGTCGACCGCACGGAAAGACCACGAATGGGGCACCGCCTGCGAAGGCAGGCGGTGCCCCATTCGTCTGCCCGCCTCCGGCCGTCTCGCCGGGCGGTTCGCGCGCACGAGTGAACTCCGGGCTGCCCGGGTTCCACGTTCGGGCAGCCCGCCCGAAGGGGCGGCGGAGCCTCAGGAGCGGCGGAAGAGGGAGCGGGGGAACAGGCGGCCCCGCCACGACATCGGGGAGTTCCGCGTCAGGCTGGTCCGCACCTCGTCGAAGGCGCGGCCGAACCGCGGGTCCGGCGCCGGCGTGCTGCCGTACCAGGCCCGTTCCACCGCGCCGACCACCGTGCGCAGGCCTTCCTTGCCGCCCTCGTCGAGGCGGTGGCGCTGCGCGATCTTCTGCGCGGTCGTCCGCACGGTGTCGCTCGCCTCCACCGGCACACCCCGGTCCCGGCACTCGTCGAGCAGTTCCTTCCACGCCGCGTTCGCCGCCTGCGGGCCGCTGCCGCCGATCACCTGCAACCGCTGCCGCCGCACCACCGCGCGCACCGTCGACGGCACGACCACGACGATCAGCACCAGCACCAGCGGCACCGCCAGCAACGCCGTCCACGACCAGGCGAGCAGGCCCAGCCCGGCGATGAACAACCCGGCCGCGACCGCGGGCAGCCAGCTCTCGGCGGCCCCCGGTGGTGCGGCCACCACCTGCTCGGCGCGCACCGCACCGGACGGATCGGGGGCGGTGGGCGGCGGTCTGCGCAACCGCTTCTGCGCCCGTTGCCCCAGTTCCCGCAGCACACCCGCGACGATCAGCGCGCCGACCAGCGCGGCGAACGCCAGCCAGAGCGCCCAGTCCGGGCCCTCACCCGGCCGCTGCTCCTCCTCCGGCTGCTCCGGCTGCGCGGCGATCTCCGGCGAGTTCGTCTCCTCACCCGGCAGCCGCGGCGGCGCGACCGAAGTCGAGCTGGTGGCCTGGCCGGGGTCCGTCTCCTCGCCCGCGTTCTCGTCCGGGCGCAGGTACGGCGGGATGTACCCCCGCGAGTCGGCCAGCGGGGTCGGGTCGAAGGTGACCCAGCCCAGGTCGCCGAAGTAGGCCTCGACCCACGCGTGCGCGTCCTGCGAGGTGATCGACCGGTAGTCGGCGGTGGTGTACCCGGGGGTGAACCCGATCGCCACCCGCGACGGGATGTTCAGCGTCCGCAGCATCACGGCCATCGCCGAGGCGAACTGCTCGCAGTAGCCGCGCTTGCCGTAGAGCAGGAAGTCCACCAGCGCGTCGGAGTCGGCGGCCGCGGCGGTACGGGTGTCGTAGGTGAACCCGTTCCGCGAGTTGAAGTAGTTCCAGATCGCGGTGGCCCGGTCGAAGTCGTTCGTCGCGCCCCGGGTGAGCTGCCTGCTCAGCTCCACCACCCGCGGGTCCACCTGGTCCAGTCGCGTGTAGACGGACGGGAGCTGGTCGGCCTCGGTGTCGGCGTTGCGCAGCGCGTCCTTGGTCGGCACCCGCAGCGAGGCGGTCTGCACGTACGGCGGCGACTGCCGCTTGGCCTCGCTGTAGACCGCGCCGCTGACCGAGTCGTACTGCCAGCCGTCGGAGATGTTGCGCAGCGAGCGCGGTGAGCCGTAGACCGGCAGCCAGACGTCGACCCAGTTGATCGGCTCGATCTGGATTTCCTTGGTCTCGCCGGTGCCGTCGTCACCGGGCGCCAGCGGCAGGCTCGGCTGGTTGGCGGGCACCCCCGGCGGCATCCGCGGCTCGTCGGCGATCTTCCAGCCCTGGTTCGGCTGGAAGTGGTTGAGCGTGAACGCCCGCAGCATGCGGCGGTCACCGGGCGCGTTCATCCCGCGCACCCGGAACAGCTCCACGTTCTGCCCCTGGTCGAGCAGTCCGCGCAGCTGGGTGAACGGGTTGATGCCGAGACCGCCGGCCGGCTGGTTGCCGGTGCGGCCGGGGGTCTCCCCGGGGATGCTGCCGACCGTGCCGATCGCGGTGATCGTGGCGCCGGCCACCAGGCCCAGCGACAGCGCCACGGCGACCACCGCCACCGGGGCCGACGCCGCGCTCGGGGAGGCACCCAGCCCGGGTGCGCTCCGGTTGCGCCAGCGCCGGTGCCGGTGGCTGCCGTCCACCGCGAGCAGCCCGGCGAAGGCGGCGGCGCCGAGCAGGAAGGTCCACCACGGCAGCATGCCGTCGGACAGCGAGGCGGGCACCGCGTAGACGCACAGCAGGATCAGCCCGGTGGCCGCCGGGGCCGACGCGGCCACGGCGAAGGTGTCCACCAGCACCGCGACCAGGCCGATGGCGATGACCACCAGGCACAGGATCGGCGGGGTCGGCTCCACCGGCGGCAGGCCCATCCGGATCTGCTCGGACGCCTCGCCCAGCACGTCCTCCAGCTCGGCGAGCGCGGCGGGCCCCGGGATGACCCCGAGGATGCCGCTGCCGGTGAACACCCCGGTGATCAGGAAGACGAGCACCAGCAGCTGGGCCAGCGCGACCACCAGCGTCGGCGCCCGCAGCGAGCGCAGCGCCAGCCCGGTGCAGGCGACCAGGACGACCGCCACGATGACGTAGCCGAACCAGGCCGCGCCGCCGACCACCCCGGTGATCGAGGTGGACGCGCAGATGGTGGCCAGCCCGGCGGCGAGCGGCGCGAAGATCGAGCTCACCCACGGCGCGGCGGGCGGCTCGGGGCGTTCGGCCGGGGTGTGCGGGATCGGCGGTGCCGGCGGCGCGGCGGTCACAGCGAACCCCCGATCAGCGTGCCGCGGCGCGCGGTCGACCGGCACAGCTCACCCCACACCTGCGGCATCGGGCTGGCCGGACCGGCCACCACCACGCCCCAGCCCGCCGCGCGCAGCAGGCTCGCGGACTCCTCGGTGGCCGCGGCCCGGTGCTCCGGGGCGCTGACGCCGCCGGACCACGCCGGGGTGTCCAGCAGCACGGCGAGGCTGCGGATGCCGCGCGGGCGGAACCGGTTCAGCTCGTGCACCGCCTCGTTGCTCACGGTGCCGAGCACGGCGATCAGCTCCTGTCCCTCGGCCGGATCGCTGCCGGTGGTGACGTCGCGCTGGTGCGCGGGCTGCAGCCCGGCGAGCGCGTCGAGGATGAGGTGGTCGTGGTGGTCACCGCCGTCGCCGGGCGCGTCGGCCAGCACCTGGCCGTGCTCGGTGACCAGCCGGACGCGGTGCCCGGCGCGGCGCAGGTGCAGGCAGATGCTGGCGGCGAAGGACACCGCCCACTCCAGGCTGGCCGACGGGCCGGTGCCGTGGTGCGCGGCGGCGCGGTGGTCGAGCAGCACGGTGGTGCCGCCGCGCCACGGCCGCTCCTCGACCCGGACCATGATCTCGTCGCGGCGCGCGGTCGAGCGCCAGTGCACCTTGCGCAGGTCGTCGCCCTGCCGGTACTGCCGCACGATCACGTCGGACTCGCCCTGCCCGGCGTGCAGCCGGACGTTGCCGTCGTCACCGACGCCGATCCCGGCCCCGGACGGCAGCCCCCACAGGCTGACGAACCGCGGCACCACGACCAGCTTGGTGTGCGCGATCAGCTCGCGCTCGAACTCGCACAGCCCGAACGGATCGGTCACCGTGGCCCGCAGCGGGCCGACCTGCTGGACCCCGCGCAGCATCGGCTGGATCGGGTAGCGCAGGGCGACGGCCTGGTGCTGGGGCAGCCGCTCGACCACGAACCGGGGCCGCCCGCCCAGCGAGTACGGCACCCCGTCCTCCAGCAGCACCTCCCCGGTCGGCAGCCGCCCGGTGCGCCACAGCTCCAGCTGGACCTCACCGCTCCCGCCGACCTGGACCCGGTCCGGGAACAGCTTCCTGGCCGCGCCGATGCGCACCTTGGCCGCCGAGATGAACCCGGCGACCAGCAGCGGCAGCGCGATGACAAAAACGGCGACCCGCAGCAGATCGCGCTCGTTGAGCACGGTGGCGCAGACCGCGGCCGCCACGCCCGCGGCGAGCAGGCAGCGGCCGCGGGTGGTCAGGCCGGACAGCGAGCGCAACATGACCGGGCTACCGGCGGCTCTGCCCGTTGGCCTGCGCACCGGCCTGCGGCACCGGCACCCGGCCGAGCACCGCGCGGACCACGTCGGTGGCCGACCGGCGGGCGGCGTGCGCCTCGGTGGTCAGCACCAGCCGGTGCGCCAGCACCGGCACGGCGACCGCGTGCAGGTCGTCCGGGACCACGTACTCGCGGCCGGCCAGCGCGGCCTGCGCGCGGGCGGCGCGGACCAGCTGCAGCGTGGCGCGGGGTGAGGCACCGAGCCGGATCTCCGGCAGCTGGCGGGTGGCCGAGGCCAGCTCCACCGCGTACTGCCGCACCTCGGGCGCCATGTGCACCTTGCGCACCGCGCGGATGAGCCGGTGCACGGTGGCCGCGTCGGAGACCGGGCGCAGGTCCTTGAGCGGGTTGTGCCCGGCGTGCTCGTCGACCATGGCCAGCTCGGCCTGCGGGTCGGGGTAGCCGATCGACACGCGTGCGGTGAACCGGTCGCGCTGCGCTTCGGGCAGGGCGTAGGTGCCCTCCATCTCGATCGGGTTCTGCGTGGCGATCACCATGAACGGCTCCTCCAGCTCGTAGGTGCTGGTGTCGACCGTCACCTGGTGCTCCTCCATGCACTCGAGCAGCGAGGACTGCGTCTTCGGCGAGGCGCGGTTGATCTCGTCGCCGACCACGATGTTCGCGAACACCGGGCCGGGGCGGAACTCGAAGCCGCCGGTCTGCCGGTTGTAGATGGACACCCCGGTGACGTCGCTGGGCAGCAGGTCGGGGGTGAACTGGATGCGGCTGACCGTGCAGTCGATGGACCGGGCCAGCGCCTTGGCCAGCGAGGTCTTGCCCACCCCCGGCACGTCCTCGACCAGCAGGTGGCCCTCGGCGAGCAGGGTGACCAGCGCGATGCGCACCACGTCCGGCTTGCCGACCAGCACCCGTTCGACGTTGGCGGCGATGCGGGCCGCGGTGTCGTGCAGTTCGCCGAGCGACGCGGAGCCGTGGCCGTTGGCGCCGCCGGCGCGCCCGCCCGACCCCGCCTCACCGGGGTAGTAGGGCGCCTGGTCGCCGGGCACCGCGGACTGCGTTCTCGACGTCACTCGACCTCCATGGTGCCGACGCGCACGGCGTCCCCGAAAAGCACTGCGTTCTGGAAAAGGTACGGGCTCACCCGCTCGGGTGTGCCGCTTCCGGCCCGCCGGTTCACCGGTCAGCCTCCCACGAAGTGTGTCAAACGTGAGCGAAACGTTGGTGAGAACCCTTCGATCACTGAGCGCTACTGCCGATATTGCGCCATTCGAGTGAGTAACGCCCTGGTCGGCTGGGCGATGGGCTTACGCCGCGTTCTGTCGTATTCTGCTCAGCGGATTGACCCGACTACGGAAGGTGCTCGCACATGCCGGAGGTCGAGACGAGGGACCGGACGGCTGGAGCCGCCGCGGCGTTCACCGTGGCGCCCGATCTGGCCGGTGACGCCTACACGCGGCTTTCGGAGCTGCAGGACGTGGTCGGCGAGATGGTCCGGCACGCCAAGGTGCTCGGCAGGCAGGTGCCGCTGGGCGGCGGGTACGCCGACGAGGTCGGGCGGTTCATGGCCGAGTACGGCGTCGGCCAGCAGGGCTCGGCGGTGGAGTCGCTGGTCGCCTTCGGCCGGGAACTGGCGGATCTCAAGGTCACCATCGCCGAGGCCATGGAGCGTTACTCCGATGCCGACAAGCAGGCGGCGGACGACGTCGAATGCACCGGCGGATGACCCGGCTCCTGCTCCTCCTGCCCGCGCTGCTGGTGCTGGGTGCCTGCGGCCAGAGCGGTCCGGCCGCCTCCGGGGAGAACCCCGGCCCACCGGCCGTGACCCCGACCACCGCTGGGGGCAGCGTGCCGCCGGACGCGCTCGACCCGTGCGCGCTGCTGTCGCCGGGAGAACGGTCCACCGCGGGCCTGACCTCGGTCGGCGAGCCGAAGGTCATCGGCTCCGCGCGCACCTGCGACTGGACCGAACCCGGCACCTTCGGCCTGGCCATCTCGGTGGACGAGTCGAAGGGCCTGACCGACCTCCGGGCGGAGCGGGAAGCAGCCCGGCGGATCGAAGTCGGGGACCGCGAAGCCCTCAAGGTCGCCGACGCCGAGGCCGATGACGGAACCTGTGCGGTGTTGCTGGGCGCGGGGGAGTCGGCGAGCGTGCAGATCGACGTCAGCAACACGAACTTCACCGGTACCGAGGCCGCGTGCGCCCGCGCGGACAAGGTGGCCGGACTGGTGGAGCCCAAACTGCCCTGAGCCACAGCCCACGGGAGCACCCATGCCCGACCCCAGCAGCGCGCCGATCTCGACCCGCCGTTACCAGGCATACAGCCACCAGGCGATGAAGGACGAGGTCGAGTCGGGGAACGATCCCGGCGAGGCGGGGGCGATCGGCGGCCAGTGGGACGAGCTGGCCGGGCGGTTCCACGAGTCGGCCCAGGCGCTGACCGCGTTGCTGGAGCACAGCCGCGAGCACTGGTCGGGAGCCGGCGGTGAGGCCCTGCGCGGCGTGCTGAGCCAGGCGGCGCGCTGGTCCGGGGAGGTGGCCGGGGTGTCGGCCTCGCTCGGCGGTTCGGTGGCCGCGCAGGCGGAGATCGCGGCCAGGGCCAAGGCGGAGATGCCGGAGCCGGTCGAGTACGACCCGGCCGCGATGATCCGCCAGGCCGCCGCCAGCGGGAACCTGCTCGCGCTGGCCGGGCTGCCCGCGGCGATGGAGGAGACCAGGGCCGCCGCCGAAGCCGCCAGGCAGAAGGCCGTCGACGTGCTCAACGCACGCGACGAGGCGCTGCGGGACGCGATACCGGAGCAGTCCTTCGCGCCACCGCCGCCGCTGACCACCCGGGCATGATCCGGGTCTCCGCCTCCGCGTTCGACGTGCTGTGGGCCGATCTGGGGCTGCCGCACGTCCCGCTGGGCCTCGGCGTCCACAGCGTCGGCACCACCGACGCCGAGCGCGCGGAGATCCGGGAGTCGGTCTACGCCAACCTCGCCGAACGCGGGTTGTACGACCCCGGGTCGGGCCTCGACGGAGCCCTCGCCGACCGGCTGCGGACACTGGCCACGGCCTCGGTGTACGTCGAGTGCGAGGCGCTGCTGGACATGACCTCGGACACCCCGTTCCGCGCGGTGGCCGCGGCCGGCGGCAGGCAGGGGGTGCTGGCCGCGCAGCCGAACCGGACGATCGGGCTGTCCGGCATCCGGGACGGCGAACTGCTGCCGTCCATCGTGGAACTGCTGCCCGCGCTGGAGCCCGGGCCGGGGTACGGCGTCAGCCTGCCCGCCGCCGCGATCGAGGACGCGGTCTCGGGTGGCAACGGGCGAGCCGGGCGGGAGAAGCAGCTGCAGGAGGTGCTCGCCATCCAGGCCAGGCCGATCTACGGCGCCGGGCGGTTCACCGTGCGGGTGCGTGACGGAGCCCACGTCCGGCGGGCCGGCGGCCTCAGCTGGTTCTGGACCGACGTCGGCGCGTACCTGAGCACGCTGGAGCCGGGCCGGGGCGGTCAGGACTGGGTGACGGTGACCCCGGTGGACGGACCGCGCCTGGTGCAGCGCCTGGCGGGCCTGCTGGAGGGCTGACCCCCCACCGCCCCCACCCCTCCCCACCCCGCGGGCCGGGCGGGCGGGCGCCGGGGACGTGTAGCGCATTCATCCGTTGCTCGTCACCCCCGACATGGGGGATCTTGACGCCGCCGCCCCACCGCGCCCCCACCGCGCCCCCACCGCTCTCACCTGCGGAAACGTCCGCCCTGGTGGGTGAATGTGCGGTCAATTGCCGTTGACTGTGGTGAAAAGTGGGGTACGGTGGTGCCCAGTGGGGCGGAAGGGAGCCCCGTGGCCGATCCCCGCCTCGGCGGAGACCGGCGGGGAGGTGGCTGCCGATGTTCCTCGGTACCCACACCCCGAAGCTCGACGACAAGGGGCGGCTCACACTGCCCGCGAAGTTCCGCGACGCGCTGGCAGGTGGGCTGATGGTCACCAAGGGACAGGACCACTGCCTGTATGTCTTCCCGCGCGCCGAGTTCGAGCAGATGGCCCGCAAGGTCGCCGAAGCCCCGTTCACCAACGAGGCGGTGCGTGCCTACCAGCGCTACCTGTTCGCCGGGACCGATGAGCAACGCCCGGACGGGCAGGGGCGCATCACCATCGCGCCCGAGCTCCGCCGCTACTCCGGGCTCAGCAAGGAGTGCGTGGTGATCGGCGCGATCACCAGGCTGGAGATCTGGGACGCCCAAGCGTGGCAGGGCTACCTGGACGAACACGAGGACAGCTACGCGAAGGCACAGGAGGAAGTTTTGCCGGGCGTGTTCTGACACGCGGCCGCCGGCACCCACGCCGTCGGGGGGCGGGGGTCCCACCGGCCGCGAAGAGGGATGCCGCGCCGGACACGCGGATGCCGTCAGGCCTCTGTCCGCTCAGTGGCCCTGGTGCACCTTCCCCGGCACCAGGTTCGCAGCGGGCGGACGGAGACCTGGCGGCATCGGCATTTCGCCAGTTCAGCCGAGAAGGGGGTGGGTGTTGTGGTCGAGCACGTTCCGGTGCTGCTGGAGCGGATCCTCGAGCTGTTCGCCCCCGTCCTCGGCAAGCCGGACGCCGTGCTCGTCGACGCCACCCTCGGCCTCGGCGGCCACGCCGACGCCCTGCTCACCGCGCACCCGGAACTGACGCTGGTCGGCCTCGACCGCGACCCGGCCGCGCTGGAGCGCTCGGCGGAGCGCCTGCGCCACCACGGCGACCGGGTGCACCTGGTGCACGCGGTCTACGACGAACTGCCCGCCGCGCTGGCCGGGCTCGGCCTGTCCACCGTGGACGGCCTGCTGTTCGACCTCGGTGTCTCCTCGATGCAGCTGGACCGCGACGAACGCGGGTTCTCCTACGCCAGGGACGCCCCGCTGGACATGCGGATGGACCCGACCACCGGGCCGACCGCGGCCGACGTGCTGAACACCTACCCGCCCGGCGAGCTGGTCCGGATCCTGCGCGAGTACGGCGAGGAGCGGTTCGCCCAGCGGATCGTCAAGGCCGTGGTGGCCGCGCGCGAGACCGAGCCGTTCGAGCGCAGCGGCAGGCTGGTCGAACTGCTCTACGCGGCGGTGCCGGCGGCGAGCAGGCGGACCGGCGGGCACCCGGCCAAGCGCACCTTCCAGGCGTTGCGGATCGAGGTCAACGGCGAGCTGGAGGTGCTGCGGCGGGCGGTGCCCGCGGCACTGGACGCGCTCGCCGTCGGCGGCCGGATCGTGGTCGAGTCCTACCAGTCCCTGGAGGACCGGCTGGTCAAGCAGGCACTGGCGGCGAAGGCGAAGTCCCGCACCCCCGAGGGGCTGCCGGTCGAGCTGCCGGGGCACGGGCCCGAGCTGCGGCTGCTGACCAGGGGGGCGGAACAGGCGAACGAAGCGGAGATCGAGGCGAACCCGCGGGCCAGCTCGGTACGGCTGCGTGCCGCGGAGCGGATCGGAGAGGCGGCAAAGTGACGGCACCCACGCGTTCTTCCCGCTCGCGCGCGCGCACCGAGCAGCGCGGCGCCACCGGCCGCACCAGGACCTCGGCCGCCGAGCGCGCCTACGCCCGCCGGGCGCAGCGCGCCGCCGAAGCCGGGGAGCCGGGCGACCGCACCCCGGCCGCGGGCGGAACCCCGGCCCAGCCGCGGCCGAAGTTCCAGCTCAAGGTGCGGCTGCCCCGCTCGCGCGCGTCGTTCGTGCTGCTGATGATGGGCCTGCTGGCGGTCGGCGTGATCGCCACGCTGTGGCTGTCCACCCAGGCCATCGCCGACAGCTACCGGCTCGACGAGCTGCGCAAGGACAACGCGAGCCTGGTCGAGCAGGCCGAGCGGCTGCAGCGCGAGGTGACCAAGCAGGAGTCCACCTCCTCCTTGGACGAGCGCGCCAAGGCGCTCGGCATGGTGCCCGGCGGCGACCCGGCCCGGATCATCGTCAACCCGGACGGCAGCTACACCGTGGTCGGCGAGCCGAAGAAGGCCACCGGGCCGGCGGCGCCGGGCGACCGCGACAGCACCGAGCCGGAGAACGCGCCGCCGCCCGCGCCCGCGATGACGCAGGGCCAGCCGGACCCGGCGCTGCAGCAGCCGGAGAGCCAGCGGCAGCAGCAGGAACAACAACAGCAGCAGGAACAGCAGAACCAGGCGCCAGGAGGACAGTGATGACGGGCAGGCCGCGGCGGGGGCCGGTCCGGGTGGCGGGCACCCGGGCGCAGGCCAGGCGGACCAGCGCGCAGGCGGCGGGCGGCACGGGCCGGAGGCCGCACCGCACCTATTCGGCCACCGGGCTCCGCCGCGCCAACGGCAAGACCGCCGAGGGCAGCACCCGCAGCCGGTTCGCCTCGGTGCGGATCATCCTGGTGGTGCTGCTCTCCATCGCCGGGCTCCAGCTGGTCAAGGTGCAGGCCTTCGACGCCGAGACGCTTTCGGCCAGCGCCGAGCGCCAGCGGACCACGCCGATCGACATCCCCGCCCAGCGCGGGTCCATCGTGGACCGCAACGGCACCAAGCTGGCGTTCAGCGTGGAGAACCGCACGCTGTCGGTGAACCTGAGGCTGATGCGCAAGAACTGGGCCGAGTACGCCCAGAAGTACCCGGAGAAGGGCCAGAACTTCGAGACCCGCTCCGCCGCGGCGGCGAAGTTCATCGCGCAGAAGCTGCCGGACAAGACCAACGAGGCCGAGCTGCTGGCCAAGTTCCGCAAGCCGGACGACTTCACCTTCCTGGTCGACGACGTGGAACCCTCGATCGCCGACGAGATCACCGACGGCGAGAACTTCCCGGAGATCAGCAAGGAGAAGCGGGCCAAGCGCGAGTACCCCGGCGGCACCCTGGCGGCCAACGTGGTCGGGGTGGCGAAGTGGCAGATGGAGGACCCGGACGTCTCCAAGCACAACCTGCACGGCCTGGCCGGGCTGGAGGCCACCTGGGACAGTGAGCTGGAGGGCACCCCCGGCCGCCGCCTGGTGGACACCGAGCAGGGCGGCGACGTGGTCATCCCGGGCACCGAGCGGGAGCTGCAGCCCGCCACCGCCGGGGCCGACCTGGAACTGACCCTGGACGCGGACCTGCAGTACGACCTGCAGAGCAAGCTGTCGGACTACGTGGCCGAGAGCCGCGCCAAGGGCGGCAGCGCGGTGATCATGGACGCCAAGACCAGTGAGGTCTACGCGCTGGCCAACGACCGCACCTTCGACCCGAACGACCTGGCCAAGGCCACCCCGGACCTGATGAACAACCGGGCGGTCACCACGCCGTTCGAGCCGGGCTCGGTGAACAAGGTGGTCACCGCGGTGGCGGCGCTGGAGCACGGGATCGCCACCCCGGAGTCGGTGCTGGCGGTGCCGGGGGCGCTGCGGGTGGCCGACCACACCGTGCGCGACGCCTGGACGCACGGCACGCAGAACTTCACCACCACCGGCATCTTCGCCAAGTCGTCGAACGTCGGCACGCTGCTGCTGGCGCAGAAGCTCGGCGAGGAGCCGTTCGCCGACATGCTGAAGAAGTTCGGCCTCGGCCAGCGCACCGGTATCGGCCTGCCCGGCGAGAGCCCCGGGTCGGTGCCACCGCGCAACCAGTGGTCCGGCACCACCTTCGGCAACCTGCCGATCGGCCAGGGGCTGTCGATGACCGTGGTGCAGATGGCCGGTATGTACCAGGCGGTGGCCAACGGCGGCCTGCGCGTGGAGCCGAGGGTGGTGCGCGCCAAGATCAACCCGGACGGCACCAGGGTGGAGCAGCCGCCGCCGAAGACCACCCGGGTGACCACGCCGAAGACGGCGAAGACGGTGCTGGACATGCTGCGGGCGACCACGCAGAAGGGCAAGAACCAGAACTCGGGGACCGCACCGCAGGCGGCGCTGGACGGCTACCAGATCTCCGGCAAGACCGGTACCGGGCAGCAGGTCGACCCGAAGACCGGCGCGTACAGCGACACGCTGTACAACATCACCTTCGCCGGGGTGCTGCCCGCGGACAACCCGCGCTTCGTGGTCGGCATCCACCTCGACGCGCCCGACACCACGCTGCCCGCCGGGCACTCGGCCGGGCCGCTGTTCCACGACGTGGCCTCGTACCTGGCGCAGCGCTACCAGCTGCCGCTGTCGGGCTCGGCGACTCCGGTGGTCCCGCTCGTGCTGAGCTGACCGGTACGGTCGCCCGGGAAGAGCAACTGGGTGAAAGGACCGGGAATGACCTCAGCCGGGGTGGATCGGGCGCGGGCGCTGCTGTCGGCGGCGCAACTGGCCGACGGGCACAACGACCTGCCGTGGGCGCTGCGTGCCCTGGCCGGGCCGGATCCGCGGGAGGCGGTGGCCGCGGTCGACCTGACCGTGCGGCAGGACCGGTTGCACACCGATCTGCCGCGCCTGCGCGAGGGCAAGGTCGGCCTGCAGTTCTGGTCGGTGTTCGTGCCGTGCGACTTCACCGGCGACAGCGCGGTGACCGCGGTGCTGGAGCAGATCGAGGTGGTCTACCAGCTGCTCGAACGCTATCCGGACCAGCTGGCGCTGGCCCGCACCGCCGACGAGGCCGAAGCCGCGTTCCGCGACGGCCGGGTGGCGTCGATGCTGGGGGCCGAGGGCGGCCACAGCATCGCCGAGTCCCTCGGCGTGCTGCGGATCCTGCGTCGCCTCGGGGTGCGGTACATGACGCTGACGCACAACTCGAACACCCCGTGGGCGGACTCGGCCACCGACGAACCGGCGCACGGCGGGCTGACCGAGTTCGGCCGGGACGTGGTGCGGGAGATGAACCGGATCGGCATGCTGGTGGACCTTTCGCACGTGGCGCCGAGCACCATGCGGGACGCGCTCGACGTGACCAGCGCGCCGGTGGTGTTCACGCATTCGTCGTGCCGCGCGGTCCACGACCACCCGCGCAACGTGCCGGACGACGTGCTCGCGCGGCTGGCGGGCAACGGCGGGGTCTGCCTGGTCACCTTCGTGCCGAAGTTCGTGTCCGGCGCGGAGTCGGCGGGGGTCGAGGACGTGGTGGCGCACCTGGAGCACGCCCGCGAGGTGGCCGGGATCGACCACATCGGCGTCGGCGGCGACTACGACGGGGTGAAGGCGCTGCCCACCGGGCTGGAGGACGTCTCGAAGTACCCGGTGCTGTTCGGCGCGCTGCTCGATCGGGGCTGGAGCGAAGACGACCTGGCCAAACTGGCGGGCCGCAACGTACTGCGGGTGCTGCGCGGCGCCGAGGACGTGGCCAAGGGCGCGGGGTACACCGACGCCTGACGGTGGTTCGAGTGCGCTGGCAGTGGCAGCTCGGGCCGCGCCGGTGGGCGGCTCGGGTTGCGCCGGTGGGTGGCTCGCGGGCCGCGCCGGTTTGGTTGGCGGGTGGTTCGGGGCCGCGCTGGCGGATGGTTCGGGCCGCGCTGGTGGGTGGCTCGGGTTGTGCTGATGGGTGGCTCGGGTTGTGCTGATGGGTGGCTCGGGCTGTGCCGGTGGGTGATTCGGGTCGCGTCGGTGGGTGGCCCGGGTTGCGCCGTTGGGCAACTCGGGCCGCGCCGGTTTGGTTCAGGCCGCGCTGGTGTCGTCGGGCGGGTGCCCGGCTGGGCGTCGGCTTCGGTTCGCCGAAGCGGTGGTCGAACCCGGAACCGGTGACCGGTGCGGCCTCGGCGGCGGCACCGGTGGCCACGCCGGTCCCCGGCACGGTCCGGCTGGTGGCGCCGGTGCTCACCTCGGTCACCGGCACCGGTGGCCACGCCGGTCCCCGGCACGGTCCGGCTGGTGCGCCGGTGCTCACCTCGGTCACCGGTACGTCTCGCGGGACGCCCGCTGGAATGGAACTCCGGTCAGCGGCGCGCCCGCTGAGTGGGGGTCAGGTCAGGCGGGCGGAGACGACGATCTCGTCCGCTCGGTCGCTGACGCTGCGGTCGTAGGTGGCGGCGCAGGTGACGAGGCGGAGCTCCGGGCCGTTCCCCGGCGTGCCGGTGTAGTCGGCGGCGGTGGCGGGTTCGGTGCGCTTGGGCCGGTGTTCCACCAGGTAGACGGTGAACTCCGCGGTGGAGCCGTCGGCACGGCCGACGTGCACCACGTCGCCGTGGCGCAGTTCGTGCAGGCGGTGGAACACGCCCTTGGCGAAGGCGTACACCGCGTACCCGCTGATCAGCGACGGACCGGTTTCGCCGGGGGCCGGGCCCGGGGCGTACCAGCCGGCCCGCTTGCCGTCGCCGGGGACCTCCATCGCGCCGCCGGGGGTCTGGCCCAGTTCGGCCAGGCTGCCGGTGACCAGGCCGATCGCCGGGATGCTCAGCGACACCGGTTTCGCCGGGGGCAGCGGGCGGCTGACCGGGGCGGCGGCCTCCCGCGGCGCGACGGCCAGCTCACCGCCGGTCACCGGCACCGCCGCGTACCGGGGGGTGAGCACCAGGGTGACCGCGGTCAGCGCCCCGGTCAGCACCACGACCACGGCCGCGACCACGGTGGCCAGCCGTCCGGTGTCCCCGAGCCCGCGGCGCCCCTCGTCCATGGTCCATTGATCGCCGTCCACCCGGCACGGCGTTACCTCTCCGAGACCCTATCGGTCAATTCATCACCCGGATGAGGTAGGTTAAAAAGTTGTTCACCGGGTTTGACCGCTCGATCACCGGGGAACAATCGAGTTCTGCGGTGGGAGGTCTGGGTGGCGGAGCAACTGGTGGGAGTGCTCGACGTCGGTTCGTTCAGCGCGCGGCTGGTGTTGGTGGAGCGCGGTGGCTCGCCGGTGGAACCGGCGCTGGTGCACAAGACGCGGCTCCGCCTCGACCGCGCGCTCGACGCCGACGGCAGGCTGGGCCAGCGCGGCATCGACTCGATCATCGACGCGGTGCGCGAGGCGAACCGCGTCGCGGCGGGCCACGCGGTGTTCCCCTTCGCCACCTCCTCGGTGCGCGACGCGGTGAACGCCCGGCAGGTGGTCGCGAAGGTGGCCAGGGCGACCGGCACCGAGTTGCGCTTCCTCAGCGGCCGCCGCGAGGCCGAGCTGTCCTTCCTGGCCGCCCGCCGGTGGTACGGCGCTTCGGCGGGTCCGCTGGTGGTGCTCGACGTCGGCGGCGGCACGGTCGAGATCGCCGCCGGGACCGGTGAGGTCGCCACCTTCGCGCGGTCACTCCGGCTCGGGGCCCGTGAGATGACCCGCGCCTGGCTGAGCCACGGCGACCGGGCAACGGCCGAGCGCGTGGAGGCGCTGCGCGAGCACACCCTGGACCAGGTGCGCGAAGCGCTCGGCGGGACCGACGAGCTGATCGGCGGCGCCCGTGCCATCGGCTGCTCGAAGGTGCTGCGCCAGCTGGCCCGCCTCGCCGGGGCGAGACCCCAGCGGGACGGCGACTTCGTTCCGCGCACCCTGCACGTCGACGACCTGCGCCGCTGGATCCCGCGGCTGGCCAAGCTGCCCGCGAACCGGCGCGCCGAACTCCCCGGCATCTCCCGCTGTCGCTCCCGGCAGGCCCTCGCCGGGGCCATCGTGGCCGAGGCACTGCTGACCGTCTGCGGTGAGCGGGTGGAGATCTGCCCCTGGTCCACCACCGAGGGCCTGCTGCTGACCATGCTGGACGGCGAGTCCGCCGGCGGCCTGCGCGTCGCATAGCCGTGCCCCGGGTGGGGTACCCCCGGTCAATGGTCACCCACGTGAGCCGGGACGCCTATCTCGGTACCTACCTCAACGACCACCTGGCCGCCGTGACCGGCGGCGCCAACCTGGGCCGCCGGATGACCGCCGCCGAGCGCGACTCCGACTACGGCCCCGAAGTCCGGCGGCTGGCCGCCGAGATCGCCGAGGACCGGCGCAGCCTGCTGGAAATCATGAGCCGCCTCGACGTGGTCCTCGCCCGGCACAAGGCGGCGCTGGCCTGGGTGGGGGAGAAGGCCGGGCGGCTGAAGTTCAACGGCAAGCTGTTCCGCCGCTCCCCGCTGAGCCGGGTGGTGGAACTGGAGGCGATGCGCCTCGGCGTGGACGGCAAGGCCGCGTGCTGGCGGTCGCTGCGGCACCGGGCGGTCGCCGACTCCCGCCTCGACGTGACCGCGCTCGACCGGTTGCTGGAGCGCGCCGCCGCGCAGAGCGAAGCCGTGGAACGGCTGCGGATGCGCGCGGTCACCGAAGCCTTCGGCTAGGGGTGGTTGTCAACCGGCGCGATCGCGGGTACCCCGGGGGTATGCGTGAACAACAACGTCGGCCGTCCGACGACAACGACGAGGACCAGCCGCTCTCGGCGGAGGTGCCCCGGACACCCCACCCCGACCTCGACCCGCGGGGCACCAAGGACGTCGACGTCGACGACCTGCCCAACACCGGTGAGGTGGAGGTCCCGCCGACCGGCGAGAAACCCGAACCGCCCGACTGACCGATGAGTTTTGCGGGATGGGGCAGTCTCTCCTGGGTACGCGATCCAGGAGGAGCCCAGTGACCCAGTTGCTCAAAGTCCAGAACTTCACCGTCTCGCACGACGGCTTCGGCGCCGGTGACAACCAGAGCCTCGAGCGGCCGTTCGGTGACGCCGACCCCGGCGGCATGTTCGCCTGGGCCGGCGCCACGGCGAGCTGGCCCAACCGCACCGACCCCGGTGGCAGCCGCGGCCTCGACGACTACCTGGTCCGGGATTTCCACCACGGCATCGGGGCGGAGATCATGGGCCGCAACAAGTTCGGCCCGCAGCGCGGGCCGTGGACCGACTGCGAGTGGCAGGGCTGGTGGGGTGACGAGCCGCCGTTCCACACCCCGGTCTTCGTGCTGACCCACCACGTCCGGCCCTCCTTCACCCTGTCCGACACCACCTTCCACTTCCTCGACGCCGAACCGGCCGAGGCGCTCGAACAGGCCAAGAAAGCCGCGCAGGGCAAGGACGTCCGGCTCGGCGGCGGCGCCACCACCATCCGGCGGTTCCTCGACGCCGACCTCGTCGACACCCTGCACGTGGCCGTCTCGCCGGTGGAGATCGGTTCCGGTTCGCGGTTGTGGGAGTCGCCGGACGAACTGCTCGACCGCTTCCACCGCGACGTGGTCCCCAGCCCCACCGGCGACGTGACCCACCACCTGTTCTGGCGGAGGTGAAGCCTACGGCCGCCGCCGGACCGGAGCGCGGCCCGGCGGCTGGACCGGGGCGGGCAGCGACGGCGCGGCCGGAATGGGCAGCACCGTTCCCTCCTCGGTCACCTCGGCCTCCTCGCCGTGGTGCCGGATGTTCAGTTCGCCACCGCTGATCAGCCGGTACTTCGCCTCGTCGGCGGTGATCTCGACGGAGAAGTGGCTGCCGAGGAAGATCAGCCGGAACGCCACCCGGTCCAGCCCGCGCGGCAGGCGCGGGGCGAAGGACAGGCTGCCGTCGTGGTCGCGCATGCCGCCGAGCCCGGCCACGGTGGCCAGCCACGCCCCGGCCAGCGAAGCCATGTGCAGCCCGTTGCGGACGTTGTTGTGCACGTCGTGCAGATCGGTGAAAGCGGCTTCGGCGAGGTAGTCGTACGCCAGGTCCAGGTGCCCGACCTCGGCCGCCAGCACCGCCTGCGTGCCGGCCGAGAGCGAGGAGTCCCGCACGGTCCTCGCCTCGTAGTAGGCGAAGTTGCGGGCCTTCTCCTCGGCGGTGAACGCGTCCCCGCGCAGGTGCATGGCCAGCACCAGGTCGGCCTGCTTGACCACCTGCTTGCGGTACAGGTCGAAGTACGGGTAGTTCAGCAGCAGCGGGTAGTTCTCCTGCGGGGTGCCCTCGAAGTCCCAGTCCACGTGCTGGGTGAAGCGCTCGGCCTGCGGGTGCACCTCGAGCAGGTCGTCGTAGGGGATGACCATCTCGTCGGCGGCCCGCCGCCATTCGGCGACCTCGCCGGAGTCCACTTCGAACGCCGAGGCGAGGTCGGGGTGCCGTTCGCAGGCCGCCGCCGCCTCACGCAGGTTCCGCTGCGCCATCAGGTTCGTGTAGACGTTGTTGTCCGCGATCGCCGAGTACTCGTCGGGACCGGTCACGCCGTCGATCCGGAAGCCGCCGTGCCTGCCGTGGTGCCCGAGCGAAAGCCACAGGCGCGCGGTCTCGATGAGGATTTCGGTGCCGCAGTCGCGCTCGAAGTCCTTGTCACCGGTGGCGGCCACGTACCGCGCGACGGCGTCGGCGATGTCGGCGCTGACGTGGAACGCGGCGGTTCCGGCCGGCCAGTACGCCGAGCACTCCGCACCGTTGATCGAGCGCCACGGGAAGGCCGCACCACGCAACCCCAGCTGCTTCGCCCTGTCCCGTGCCTTGTCCAAAGTGGAGTGACGCCAGCGCAGCGCGTCGCGCGCGGCCTCCGGCATGGTGTAGGTGAGCACCTGCAGCACGAAGGACTCGGTGTCCCAGAAGGCGTGCCCGTCGTAACCGGGACCGGTCAGCCCCTTGCCGGGAATGGCCCGGCTCTCGCCGCGGGCCCCGGCCTGCAGCACGTGGAACAGGGCGAACCGGACCGCCTGCTGGAGTTCGGGGTCACCGTCGATCCGCACGTCGGCGGACTCCCAGAACTCGTCGAGGAACTGGCGCTGCTCGGCGAGCAGCCCCTCCCACCCGGTCTGCAGCGCCCCGTCCAGCGCGGCCTCCACCTGGGCGCGCAGCGCCGGTGCCGACCGCTGCGCCGACCAGCCGTAACCGAGGTACTTGGTCAGCGTCAGCTTCTCGCCCTTGGGCACGTCCACGGCGGCGGTCAGCCGGGCCAGGTCGTCCTCGGCGTGGATGCGGGTGCGCAGCCCGTCGGTGGTCTCCAGGCGGTGGTCCATCGCCGCGGCCATGCGCAACCCGGACTCCCGCGTGTGGTGCACCAGCACCGCGCGGTAGTTCTCGGCCGTGGCGAACTCGCCGACCAGCGGTGAATCCAGCGCGGCCGACACCCGCGGGTCACTGGTGTCGGATTCGATCGGCTCGTTGGCCAGCAGGTCGGACTGCACCACCAGCTGGATCTCCCCGTCCAGCGGCTCCACCTCGTAGCGGATGGCCGCCACCGCGCGCTGGGTGAACGACACCAGCCGCTCGGTGTGCACCCGGACCCGGCGCCCGGTCGGCGAGGACCACTCGGTGGTGCGGCGCAGTGTGCCCGCCCGGAAGTCGAGCACGCGCTCGTGCGCGGTGGCCTGGCCGTAACGCATGTCCAGCGGCTCGTCCTCGACCAGCAGCCGGATGATCTTGCCGTCGGTCACGTTGACCACGGTCTGCCCGTCTTCGGGGTAGCCGTACCCGGCTTCGGCGTAGGGCAGCTGGTAGGACTCGTAGAACCCGTTCAGGTAGGTGCCCGGCAACCCGCGCGGTTCACCCTCCTCCAGCGTGCCGCGCAACCCGATGTGCCCGTTGGACAGCGCGAACGTCGATTCCGTTCGCTGCAGCTGCTCGACGTCCATGCCGATCCACCGCAGTTCCCACTGCGACCGGCCGGACTTGTCGTAGCCGTTCGTCACTTGCCCTCCAGTAGTTCGGCCAGGTCATCGACGACGACGTCCGCGCCCGCGGCACGCAGTTGCCCGGCCTGGTCCTCGCGGTTGACCCCGACCACGTAACCGAATCCGCCCGCCTTGCCTGCCTGGACCCCGGACAGGGCGTCCTCGAAGACGGCGGTCGCGGCCGGTTCGCTGTCCAGCGCCCGGGCCCCGGCCAGGAACGAGTCCGGGGCGGGCTTGCCGCGCAGCCGCTGCTCGACGATCGCCACGCCGTCGATCCTCGCTTGCACGAACTTGGTCAGGTCGGCCCCGTCGAGCACCTTCGCGCCGTTGGCCGAGGAGGTGACCACACCGATCTTCAGCCCGGCGTCGCGAACGGCTTCGAGGTAGCGCACCGAGCCGGGGTACGGGTTGACCCCGCGCTCTTCGATGATTTCGAGCACCAGGACGTTCTTGCGGTTGCCGACCCCGTGCACGGTGTGGCGGTCGGGCGGGTCGTCCGGGGCGCCTTCGGGCAGGGTGATCTGCCGTGAGGCCAGGAACTCCCGCACGCCGTCGTACCGCGGCCGCCCGTCGACGAAGTCGGCGTAGTCGCGATCGGTGAACGGCTGGAAGCCCTCGCCGTCGCGGGCCAGCAGGAACTCGTCGAAGGTCTGCTTCCAGGCCAGCTTGTGCAGTGCGGCGGTGCCGGTGAGCACGCCGTCCAGGTCGAACAGGCAGGTGGTGATCCCATCGGGCAAACCAAGCATGTCCGAACCGTACCGGCGGTGGCGCGCGGGCGCCGGGTTTCACGCGCCGCGCGCGGCGAGGAAGCGGTGGTACCCGGTTCGGCCGCGAGCCGGTGCCGGTCCCGGCCACCCACTGCCAGTTGAGCTGGTTGTCGGCCACGTCGGCGTCGACCAGGTGCGCGCTGAGGTGCCGCGCCCCCGCCCGCCAGTCCAGGTACCGGGTTCTGACCGGGAAGCTGCCGGTGAGCAGCCGGGCGCGGTTGTGCATCCAGCCTTCGCAAAGCAGCTGCCGCACGAACGCCTCGGCCCCGGCCGACGACCCGGCCCGGTGCACCAGCTCGTTCGCCGAGATCGAACCGAAGTGCAGGTGCGGTGACAGCCGGGAGGTGCCGTTCCCGGCCAGGTCGTCCTGCATCCGCGGGTACTCGGTGATGAGCCCGTCCAGCCAGCCGGTCACCCGGTTCCCGGCGCAGCGCGTCCTCACGCCGGTGCGTGGCTCCGCTGACATCGGCGGCCACGTGCACCTGGTCCGGCTTGAACCCGGCCACCTCGGCGACCACGTCACCGCGGTGGATCACCAGTGCCGCACCGAGTCCCCTCAGCCCGGCGTCGAGGTCGCGCAGGCAGTCGGCGGACCGCAGCGCGAACAGCGCCCCGGCGGGGTGGGTCCCGCCGGGGCGCCGGGGCTCAGCCCCGGTTGCGTTCCTTGGTGGCGCGGGCCGAGCGGGTGCAGACCTCACCCACGTCCACCGTCTGCCCGCGATCGGCGAACACGTCGGTCAGCCCGACGACCTTGCCGCGCGGCGAGGTGCAGGTGAGCGTGTACGCCTCCTTGGGCCCGTAGGTGGTCGGGATCGGCGAGGCGAACTCGACCCTGGCGGTCCAGTCGTCCGGCGTGGCCGGATCGGCCTGGTCGTAGTTGACGAAGACGGCCAGGTAGTCACCGGCGGGCGGGTCGAACAGCACGGCCCGTTCCTGGCGCGTGCCGCCGTTCGCCGAGGAGGTGACCATCTTGCCGGTCGAGTCGAACACGTAGACGTCCCAGTCGGTGGCCGTGCTGGCCCAGTCGGCGGCCACGGTCAGCCTGCCGTTGTCCACCGCGGGCAGCCCGTCGACGTGGAACGGCACGCTTTCCACGTTGACGTCGTCGTTCGGGTAGTCCTGGTTCTCCGACGGCACCCCCGGCGGGTTGGCCAGCGCGTACCCGGGCTGCGGCGGGCCCTGCGGGTCGCGGCCGTACCGCCCGGCCACGTACGGGCGGGTGGACGGGTTGACCGACCAGGCGAACCGGCCGCCGGTGGCGGTCAGCCGCGAATCCAGCTTGTCGGTCACGTAGATCGGCGCGCCGGTCGAACCGTCCGGGTTCTGCACCGGCGAGGTCGGCGTCTGGAAGGTCTTGTGCAGCCTCAGTTCGTAACCCTTCGGCGCCGAGCCGATCAGCGTGGAGTGCGCCGCCGGGTCGGCCGCGTTGGCCAGCATGTCGATGAACGCCTGCCGGTTGCCGCCCTTGCCCGCTCCCGCTGCCGGGGCGAGCCCGGCGTACTCGGCGATCACCCCGTCGGCGAACGGCGGGTGGAACTCGTTCGGGCCGATCTCGAAGGTGAAGCCCCAGCCACCGGTGGCCCAGTAGGACCAGTCCTCGGTGGACCCCGTGGTGTCGTAGAGCGCCCACGACGGCTGGTTGGTGTAACCGTTGCGGGAGGCCATCTTCGCGCCGAGCGCGGCGTAGGCGGGCTCGTCCAGCGGGGCGCGCACGTCGGCCACGCCCGGCACCCGCAGCACCAGGTTCGAGTAGGTGTGCAGGGTGATCAGGTTGGTCACCTGGCGGGTCGACACGATGGAGCGGATGTTGCGGGTCTCCGGCTCGGAGAACGGGCCGGAGCCGCGGAAGGTGTCGTCGCTCCACGCCGTTGCCGCGCCCGCGCCGCCCCAGAACCCGGCGTAGTTGCGGTTCGGGTCGGTGCCGCGCAGCCTGCCTGCCGGATTGGCCTTGCACACGCCGGTCGCGTACTGCGGCGGGGAATCGGCGGCGTTGCAGTTCTTCCGCTTCATCTCGTAGTCGAACAGGGTGAAGTCCCCGCGCGGCTCGGCTTCGCGGGAGATGGAGAAGCCGTCGGGGTTGACGATCGGCACCACGAGGTTGCGGGTGCGGCCGACCAGGTCCTTCAGCTCGGGGTTGTTCGTGCGGTAACCCTTGACCAGGTCGTGCAGCCATTCCATGGCGTGCTCACCGGCCGGCCATTCGCGGGCGTGGTGCACCCCCATGGTGAAGTTCACCGGCTTGCCGTCGGCCGGGTTCGTCACGTTGGTGGCCACCTCGGCGGCCACCACGTCCCGGCCTTCGACGGTGGCTTCGGGCAGGGTGAACGCGCGCACCAGGTTCGGGTTGTTCCTGGCCAGCTCCTTCACCTCGAACTCGTAGTCGTAGAGGTGCCGGTAGGCGGTGCGCCCGGACGGCAGCGCGCTCGGCGGCGCCTTGGCCGCGAACTCGGCGTCGGTCTTGGCGTTCTGCACCGACTTCGCCGACAGGTCCGCGATCACCACGGTGGACTGCAGGCCGCTGGCGGCCAGCTTGCCGCGGTCCTCGGCACCGGACAGCACCACCTCGACACCGGTGGCGTCGGCCTTCTCGGTCACGTCCAGGCCGAGGTCCAGCAGCCGGTCCTTGTCCTGCTTGGCCGGGGTGTGCACGCGGACCAGTTCGGCCTTCTCCGGGGTGCCGCCCTGCGGGGTCAGCGCCAGGAAGTCCACGCCGAGCACGGCGTTGCGGGCCGGACCGGCGTAGCGGCACGCCTGCACGACGAGCTGCTGGCCCTGCTTGACGAAGCTCTCGGCCAGTTCACGGGTGCGCAGCCCCGCCGAGGCGGCGACCACCTTGCCGGTGGCCTTGTCGAACACCGCGAGGTCCCAGTCGCCTTCGCTGCCGCGCGAGGGCGAGAGGCGGGCCTGGACCAGGCCGTCGACCGAAGCGGTCACTTCGCGGCGGTCCGCGCCCGGCGCGTTCTTCGGCAGTGGTGCGGCGAAGCACGACCGGTTGACCGGTTTGTCCGCTCGGACCACGTTGTCCGCCGCCGTCGCCGTGGTCGCCGAAGCCAGTCCGGCCGCGAGCGCCGCGGCGAGCGCGGCTGCTGTCGCCACCCTGCGGAGTCTTCTTCGTCCCGGTGAATTGCCCACTGTCCGGCCCTCCCAGAAAGTCGTTGTCCCGCAGGGGATTCGTCCCGCCGGTACACCGGATGAGGACTGTAGACGGTCGGCGGTGGTTAGGCGATGGGCCGAAAGTCGGTTCAGTCCAGCGGACGAACGCGGCGCAGGCGAACCGCGTCGGTGCCGCCGAGGCGGTCGAGGATGCCCGCCAGCAGCGCGCGGGCGTCCTCGACCCTGGTGGCACCCCATCCGGCCTCCAGTTCGGACTCCAGCGCGGCCCGGTGCGCTCGCGCGGATTCGACGGCGCGGCGGCCGAACGCGGTCAGTTCGAGCAGGCGCGCCCGGCCGTCGCCCGGCGCGGGTGTCCGGGTGAGCACCCCCCGGCGGACCAGCTCGGCGGCCGCCTTCGAGGCCGCCTGCTGCGTCACGCCCATGCGCTCGGCGAGGGCGGACACCGTCAGCGGCCCGGTGAGCACGTGCTGCACCACGAACCCGTCGTTGAACCGCAACTCGCCGAAGCCCTCCTGGCTCATCCGCCGCTGCACTTCGCCGGTCATCGCCCAGCCGGCGAACAGGGCGATCAGCGACAGCTCGGTGCGGGCGGGGTCTACCGGTGGCTCGCTCATCCGGCTAAAGTACACAACCATGGTTGTGCAATCGGCGGTGGTCCCGGTGGCGGTCGCGGACGAGTTCGTGCGCGTGGCCCACCGGGTGGTCTGGTGCTCGATGGCCACCGTCGACCGGCTCGGCCGCCCGCGGTCACGGGTGGTGCACCCGTACTGGGAGCGGGACGGTGACGCGCTCACCGGCTGGGTGACCACCCGGCCGACCCCGCTGAAGCGCGCGCACCTGGCGCGCACGCCGTACGTGTCGTGCTCGTACTGGGATCCACGGCACGAAATCGCGGTCGCCGAGTGCGAAGCGGAGTACGCGGAGTCGTCGGAGTGCCGGCGTCACGTCTGGGAGCTGTTCGGCGCCGCCGACCCGCCGCTGGGCTTCGACCTGCGAATACTGGGGGTGGACGACCCGCTGGACGAGCGGTTCACCGTGCTGCGGCTGCGGCCGTGGCGGCTGCGCACCGCCGAGCACGGCTGGCGGCGGGCGGGTCGGCCATCCGGCTGAGCCCGGACCGGCCGATGGGCCGTTCCGAGTGGTGAGAGTCACCCCATAGTGTGGCGCTGGTCAGCAAATCGTCGTCCACGGGGAGATTTCGCCAATGCTTCGCAGAACAGGTGCGCTGGTGGCCGGGCTGGCCGCCGCGGGAGCGGTACTGGTGCCGGGAACGGCGGCGGCCGGTGGGCCGACGCCGTTCGTCATCGGCGGGCACGACGCCACCGAGCCCTATCCGTTCATGGTTTCGCTGCAGAACGGGGGGAAGCACTTCTGCGGTGGCTCGCTCATCGCCGCGGACCGGGTGGTGACCGCGGCGCACTGCGTGCAGGGCGCCGAACCGGAGCAGGTGACCACCAGGGTCGGGGCGCGGCAGCACAACAGCGGCGGCACCGAGACCGGGGTGAGCGAGATCGTCGTGCACCCGGACTACGCCGGGCTGAACCCGCCGGGCGGGGACATCGCGCTGCTGAAGCTGGACCGGGCGGTTCCCGAGCAGCCGATCGGGATCGCCGCCGCGGCCGGGGCCGCGGGCACGGCGACCCGGATCCTCGGCTGGGGCGAGCACTGCGCCGAGGAGGACTGCGGTGCGCCGGAGGTGCTGCAGG
Source organism: Amycolatopsis sp. NPDC045836 (assembly GCF_056431745.1). NCBI lineage: Bacteria > Bacillati > Actinomycetota > Actinomycetes > Pseudonocardiales > Pseudonocardiaceae > Amycolatopsis > Amycolatopsis sp. NPDC045836. Next base: position 184,353 of record NZ_JBWKKF010000015.1, read on the forward strand.
AACTCGACACCAAGGTCCTGCCGCCCGCGGACTGCACCAACTTCGCGGTGGGCGAGGAGATCTGCACCGGCAGCGACACGCCGGAAGCGATGGGCTGCTACGGGGATTCGGGTGGCCCGCAGATCAAGGGCGGGCCGGGGGAGTGGGAGCTGATCGGCGCCACCAGCCGGGACGGGGACGCGGATCCCAGGTGCGCCAGCGGGCTGGGGGTTTGGACGGATGTGACGGTCTACCGGGAGTGGCTGGAACAGGCGGGGTGATGTGCCGGGGAGTCCACCCCGGGTTTTCCGGTGTGACTGCGGCGAAGACCTCGATGTCAAGGCGGGAAGGATGCCCTGACATCGAGGTCTTCGCCGTGTTTCTGGCGGTGGACCGGGGCGGGGTGGGGGGGCTGGGTGGTGCTGGGGTGGGTGCCCCGGGTGGCGGTCGGTGCCCCACCTCTTGCGTTTCGGGGTGGGTGTTCTGGTAGCGGTTGGCGCCCCGCTCCTTGCGTTTCGGGGCGGGTGCCCGGGGTAGCGGTTGGTGGAGCTGGGTTTGCTGGTGTGCGTGCCTGGGTGGCGGTCGGCGCGAGTTGGGGGCTTCGGGTCGGTTGCCGGGTGGCGGTTGGTTGTGCGCCTGTCGGTGGGTGGCCGGGGTTTCCGGTTGGCGGGAACTGGGGCTCCGGTCGGTGGCGGGTGGCAGTTGGGCAGCGCGACCGCCGGTGGGTAGCCCGGGTTCGCTTGGCGGGGTTGGGTGCTCGTCGGTGTGGGGGCTCGGGTGGTGGTTGGTTGAGCCCTCGCCGGTGGTAGCGAGGGGCTTCGGGTGGCGGGGTTGGGTGCTCGCCGGTGTGGGGGCTCGGGTGGTGGTTGGTTGAGCCCCCGCCGGTGGGTAGCCAGGGGCTCCGGGTGGCGGGGGCTGGTGCTCGCCGGTGTGGGTGGCTCCGGGAGCGCTCCGTTCTGGGGCGCCTCCGGGTGGCGGTTGTTGCCCACCCCCGGCGTTCCGGCTACTCCTCCAGGTCGCCTTCCAGGTCGAGGTAGACCTGGCGCATGCGGGCCAGCAGGTCCGGGTCGGGATCGGCCCACAGGCCCCGGTCGGCGGCCTCGGTCAGTCGTTCGACGATGCCGCGCAGGGCCCACGGGTTCGACTGCCGCAGGAACTCCTGGTTCTCCTGGTCCAGCACGTACGACTCGGAGAGCTTTTCGTACATCCAGTCCTGCACCACCCCGGCGGTGGCGTCGAAGCCGAACAGGTAGTCCACGGTGGCCGCGAGTTCGAACGCACCCTTGTAACCGTGCCGTCGCATCGCGCTCAGCCAGCGCGGGTTCACCACCCGCGCCCGGAACACCCGTGCGGTCTCCTCGCCGAGCGTCCTGGTGCGCACCGCGTCCGGAGTGGTGCTGTCGCCCACGTAGGACACCGGCGCCTTCCCGGTCAGCGCGCGCACGGTGGCGATCATGCCGCCGTGGTACTGGAAGTAGTCGTCGGAGTCGGCGATGTCGTGTTCGCGGGTGTCGGTGTTCTTCGCCGCCACGGTGATCCGCCGGTAGGCGGTTTCCATGTCCGGGCGGGCCGGGGCGCCGTCGAGGTCGCGGCCGTAGGCGTAGCCGCCCCACACCGCGTAGACCTCGGCCAGGTCGGCGTCGTCGCGCCAGTTGCCCGAGTCCATCAGCGGGAGCAGCCCGGCGCCGTAGGAACCCGGCTTCGAGCCGAAGATGCGGGTGGTGGCCCGGCGTTCGTCGCCGTGGTCGGCCAGGTCCGCCTGCGCGTGCGCCCGGACGAAGTTCTCCGACTCCGGCTCGTCCAGCCCGGCCACCAGGCGGACGGCGTCGTCGAGCAACTCGATCACGTGCGGGAAGGCGTCGCGGAAGAAGCCGCTGATCCGGACCGTGACGTCGATGCGCGGGCGGCCCAGTTCCGCCAGCGGGATCGCCTCGATGCCGGTGACCCGGCGGGAAGCCTCGTCCCACACCGGCTGCACGCCCAGCAGCGCCAGCACCTCCGCGGCGTCGTCGCCCGAGGTGCGCATGGCCGCGGTGCCCCACACCGACAGCCCGACCGACGGCGGCCACTCGCCGGTTTCCTCGCGGTAGCGCCGCAGCAGCGAATCCGCCAGCGCCTGCCCGGTCTCCCAGGCCAGCCTGCTCGGAATGGCCTTCGGGTCCACGGTGTAGAAGTTGCGGCCGGTGGGCAGCACGTTGACCAGCCCGCGCAGCGGTGAACCGCTCGGCCCGGCGGCGACGTAACCGCCGTCGAGCGCGTGCAGCACCGCGTCGATCTCCGCGGTGGTCCCGGCCAGCCGCGGCACGACCTCGTCGGCGGCGAAGGACAGTACCTTGTGGACGGTCTCGTCCGGGGCACCGAGCACCTCGGTGCACACCGCGCCGACCGCGTCCGGGGCCCAGCCGCGCTGCTCCATGGCTTCCACCAGCTTGCGGGCGGTGGCTTCGATGGCGTCCACTTCGGACGTCGGCGCGTCGCTGTTCTCCTTGAGCCCCAACGCCGAACGCAGCCCGGGTACGGCACCTTGCCGTCCGCCGAAGATCTGCTGCGCTCGCAGCATGGCCAGCACCAGGTTCACCCTGGCCTCGCCCTCCGGTGCTTCACCGAGGATGTGCAGGCCGTCGCGGATCTGCGCGTCCTTGACCTCGCACAGCCAGCCGTCGATGTGCAGCAGGAAGTCGTCGAACTCCGCGTCGTGCGGGCGTTCGTCCACGCCGAGGTCGTGGTCGAGCTTGGCCGCCTGGATCAGCGTCCAGATCTGCGCGCGGATCGCGGGCAGCTTCGCCGGGTCCATCGCGGCGATGTTGGCGTGCTCGTCGAGCAGCTGCTCCAGCCGCGCCATGTCGCCGTAGCTCTCCGCGCGGGCCATCGGCGGCACCAGGTGGTCGACGATGGTGGCGTGCGCCCGGCGCTTGGCCTGCGCGCCCTCACCGGGGTCGTTGATCAGGAACGGGTAGATCAGCGGCAGGCTGCCCAGCACCGCGTCCGGGGCGCACGACGCGCTCAGCCCCGCCGTCTTGCCCGGCAGCCACTCCAGCGAACCGTGCTTGCCGAGGTGCACCGCCGCGTGCGCGCCGAAGTCCTGCTCCAGCCAGCGGTAGGCGGCCAGGTAGTGGTGGCTCGGCGGCAGGTCCGGGTTGTGGTAGATGGCCACCGGGTTCTCACCGAACCCGCGTGGCGGCTGGATCATCAGCAGCACGTTGCCCGCCTGGATCGACGCCAGCACGATGTCACCGCCGTCGACGTACAGCTCGCCCGGCGGCGGGCCCCAGTGCTCGGTCATGGCCGCGCGCAGGTCCTCGGGCAGGGCCTCGAACCACTCGCGGTAACGCGCCGCGGGCACCCGGATCGGGTTGCCGGACAGCTGCTCCTGCGTCAGCCACTCCGGGTCCTGGCCACCGGCTTCGATGAGCGCGTGGATCAGCGCGTCGCCGTCGCCCTCGTCCACGCCGGGCAGCCCGTCGCCGAGGTCGTAGCCCTGCGCACGCATGGCCCGCAGCAGCTTGACCGCACTGGCCGGGGTGTCCAGGCCGACCGCGTTGCCGACCCGCGAGTGCTTGGTCGGGTACGCCGAGAGCACCAGCGCGATCCGGCGCTCGGCGGGCGGGGTGTGCCGCAGGCGCGCGTGCCCCAGCGCGATCTTCGCCACCCGCGACGCGCGTTCGGCGTCGGGCACGTAACGCGGCAGGCCGTCGCTGTCGGTCTCCTTGAACGAGAACGGCACGGTGATCAGCCTGCCGTCGAACTCCGGCACCGCCACCTGCGACGCCGCGTCGATCGGGGAGAGCCCCTCGTCGTTGCCCGACCAGGTCTCGTGGTCGTTGGTCAGGCACAGCGCCTGCAGGATCGGGATGTCCAGCGCGGCGAACTCGGCCACGTCCCAGGCTTCGTCGTCCCCGCCCGCGCCCGCTTCGGCCGGCTTGGTGCCACCCGCGGCCAGCACGGTGACCAGCAGCGCGTCGGCCCTGGCCAGTTCCGCCATCATCTCCGGGTCGCGGGCGCGCAGGGTGGCGCAGTAGACCGGCAGCGCCCGCCCGCCCGCGTCCTCGACCGCGTCGGCCAGCGCGTGCACGAACGCGGTGTTCCCGCTGAGCTGGTGCGCCCGGTAGTACAGGATCGCCACCACGGGCCCCTCGGTGGTGCTCGGCTCGCGCTCCAGCACCCCCCAGGCCGGCTGCTCCACCGGTGGCTCGAAGCCGTGGCCGGTGAGCAGCAGCGTGTCGGACAGGAAGCGGTGCAGCTGCGCCAGGTTCGCCGGGCCGCCCTGCGCGAGGTAGGCGTGCGCCTCGGCGGCGATCCCGGCGGGCACGGTGGACAACCGCATCAGCTCGGCGTCGGGGGCCTGCTCGCCGCCGAGCACCACCACGTGCGCCCCGCTGGCGCGGACCGCGGCCAGCCCGTCCGGCCAGGTCCGCTCGTTGCCGAGGATGCGGACCACGACCACCGGCACGCCGTCGAGCAGGGCGGGCAGTTCGGCGAGGTCGAGCCGGGCCGGGTTGGCCAGGCGGTAGTCCGCCCCGGCCGCGCGGGCGCTGAGCAGATCGGTGTCCGAAGTGGACAGCAGCAGGATCATGACGCGGAACCGCCTCCAAGGTGTGGGCCGACCCTCACTCTCCGGGGCCGTGCCCGGCCGCGTCAAGGTGATCTAGGCCGAGCGCTCCGAGTCACCGATGCGGGGGAACGGGGCGGTCGAGAAGATCACCTCGACCGCCACCTCGAAGTACTCCGCGATCTTCAGCGCCAGGTACAGGCTCGGGCTGTACTCGCCGCGCTCCAGGTAACCGATGGTCTGGTAGTGCACGCCCAGCGCCTCGGACAGCTGCCGCCGCGAGATGCCGCGCTCGGCCCGGAGCACGGCGATCCGGTTGTAGATCGCCTCACTCATCCGAGGTCACCGTTCACGTCCCCACCCGCTGCATCGCCCGTTCCCGCCGGGCCGCCACCGCCGAACCCGACTCACGGCGGGCCATCCTACGCAACAGCACCGGGGCCAGCACGAGTCCGGCCACCGCCCACACCCCGAGCACCCCCGCGGTCTCCAGGTACCGCCACGACTGGCCGATCTCGGTGACCACCAGCGCGTCCGGCAGCAGCGCCGCGCGCATGCCGAGGCCGAGCCAGTACATCGGGAACACCTGTGCGACCCACTGCACCCACTCGGGCAGCGCGGTGATCGGGTAGAAGATGCCGGAGATCGCCGCCAGCCCCATGAACGGCAGCATCACCAGGGCCATGTTGCGCGGGTTGGCGGTGAGCGAGCCGATCGCCGCGCCCAGCGGCATGGTGGCGACCATGCCGAGCACCAGCACCGCGACGAAGCCGAGCCAGGCCGCGGCACCCCCGGAGAACAGCCCGTCGAACAGGAACAACGCGGGCACCAGGATCATCAGCAGGCTGACCACCACGGTGGCCGAGAGCATGGTGATCTTGCCGATCAGGTAACCGACCATGCCGTGCGGGGTGGCCTTCGCGCGCAGCAGCGTGCCGTCCTCGCGGTCGACCATCAGCTGCCCGGCCACGCCGATCATGCCGCCGAAGACCACCTGCATGCCGAGCACGCCGGGCACCGCGGCGCTGCCGAGGGAGAAGTCGGTGCCGGGCACGGTGGCGCCGCGCATGAAGATCATCACCAGCAGCAGGATGAGCATCGGGATGAGCGTGCCCGCCAGGTCCTCGCCGGTGGTCAGCGTGTTGCGCAGTTCGAGGCGGCCCCTGGCCAGACCGGCCCGGACGGCGTTGCTGATCGGGTTCATGCCGGTTCTCCCGTGAACTCGCGGACGGCTGCGGTGACCTGCCCGGATTCGGCCTGGTGCACCAGGGTCATGTAGGTCTCCTCCAGCGACGCCCGGCGCACCTCCAGGTCGCCGATCCCGTCGCCGTACTGCTTGAACAGCTCGTGCACGAACTTGGTCGACTCGGTGGTCAGGTGCACGAACCGCTGCCCGTCGCGGGTCCAGCGGATCTCCGCCTCCCCGCTGATCCGCCGGGACAGCTCGTCGGCCGAGCCGTCGGCGATGATCCGGCCCCCGGCCAGGATCAGGATGCGGTCGGCCAGCTTCTCCGCCTCGTCCAGGTCGTGCGTGGTGAGCAGGATGGTGGTCCGCTCGTCGTCGGCGAGCCGGTGCACCAGGTCGTGGAACTCCCGGCGGGCCTCCGGGTCGAACCCGGCGGTCGGCTCGTCGAGGAACAGCAGCTCCGGTTTGCCGACGATGCCGATCGCCACGTCCAGCCGCCGCCGCTGCCCACCGGAGAGCCTGCTCACCCGCTTGTTCGCGTGCTCGGCCAGCCCGACGGTCTCGATCAGCTCGTCGGTGTCCCACGGCCGGCTGATCTGCTCGGTGCCGAACGGCGCGTAGTAGCGGCCCAGGTGGGCCAGCAGGTCGCGGACGCGGAAGCGGCCGTGGTCCCGCCACGACTGCAGCACCACGCCGAGCCGGGCGCGCCAGGCTTCGCCGCCGTGTGCCGGGTCCTCGTCCAGCACGGTCACTGAGCCGCCGGAACGCATCCGGAAGCCCTCCAGGATCTCGATGGTCGTCGTTTTGCCCGCGCCGTTCGGCCCCAGCAGCGCCACCACTTCACCCCGGCGCGCGGTGAAGTCGACCCCCTTGAGCACGTCGTTGCTGCCGTACCGCATCCGCAGGCCGCGGACTTCGAGCACGGCGTCCCCGGTGCTGCCCGGTCCGGGCGCCCGGGTGATCGGCTCACCCACCCTCGTCATAGACCTTCACCACCCCATCCGATGTCTCATGCGGATGATAGTACATGTACTACATAGCTTAGGGTGGCGATCGTGGAGATTCGTCAGCGTCCCGATGCCTGCCCCGGGGTGTTCGCCACCCACGACGCGGCGGACGGGGCGCTGGCGCGGGTGCGCCTGCCCGGCGGCCGGGTCACCGCCGCGCAACTGCGGGAGCTGGCGTCGTGCGCGGAGGACCTCGGCGACGGCGAACTCCACCTGACCTCGCGGGGCAACCTGCAACTGCGCGGCCTGGACCGCGACGACCCGCGGCTGGCGCGGCGGCTGGCGGCGGCCGGGTTGCTGCCGCGACCCGGTCACGAACGGGTCCGCAACTACCTCGCGTCGCCGGTGCCCGAGGTCGACGACCTGGTCGCCGCGCTGGACCGGGCCGTCTGCGCCGAACCGGCGCTGGCCGGGCTGCCGGGCCGCTTCCTGTTCGCCGTCGACAGCGGGCGCGGGGACGTGGCCGGTGAACGCGCCGACGTCACCTGGTGCGACGGTGCCTTCCTGATCGACGGCGCGGACACCGGCGTGCGCGTGCCGCGTGCGCGGGCCGTCGAAGCGCTGGTCACCGCGGCGCTGGCGTTCCTGGCCGCTCGCGGCCAGGCGTGGCGGCTGCGGGAAGCCGAACCGGCGCGGGCCCGGGTCGTCGACGCGGTCCGTCCGCTGGGGACGGTGGTGCGGCCGGTCGAACCACCGCGGTCGGCGCCGCCCGCGGTGGACGGCCGCGTGGTCGCGCCCTGGTTCGGCTGCCTGTCCGGGGCCCAGGCCCGGGCCCTGGCCGCGCTGGCGCCGGGGGTGGTGGTCACGCCGTGGCGGTCGATCGTGCTGCCCTCGCCGCACCCCGAACTCGCCGAAGCCGGTTTCTTCGCCGACCCGGCGTCCCCCGGCGTGGCGTTGAGCGCGTGCATCGGCTCACCCGGCTGCGCCAAGTCGAACGCCGACGTCCGGGCCGACGCCGCCCGCGTCGCCGCCGCGCTGCCGGTGAGTCTCCGCGCACATTTCTCGGGGTGCGAGCGCCGCTGTGGTAGACCCCGGGGCGATCATGTCGACCTGGTGGCCACCCCCGGTGGTTACTCGGTGGACGGGCAGGAGTTCTCGTCGGCGGACGAGTGGCTGGAAGGACGCGTGTGATCGACTACATCCGGGACGGGGCGGAGATCTACCGCCACTCCTTCGCCACCATCCGGGCCGAGGCCGACCTGGCCGTGCTGCCGGGGGACCTGGCGCCGGTGGCGGTGCGGATGATCCACGCCTGCGGCATGGTCGACCTGGTCGAGGACCTCGGTTACACGCTCGACCTGGTGGAGTCCGGCCGGGCCGCGCTCGAGGCGGGCGCCCCGGTGCTCTGCGACGCGAACATGATCGCCAGCGGCATCACCCGCAAGCGCCTGCCCGCGGCGAACGAGGTGCTGTGCACGCTGTCCGACCCGGCCGTGCCCGCGCTGGCCGAGCGGATGGGCACCACCCGCTCGGCCGCCGCGCTGGAGCTGTGGCGCGACAAGCTGCCCGGTTCGGTGGTGGCCATCGGCAACGCGCCGACCGCGTTGTTCCGGCTGCTCGAACTGCTCGACGAGGGCGTCGGCGCGCCGGCCGCGATCATCGGCGTGCCGGTGGGTTTCGTCGGCGCGGTGGAGTCGAAGGAGGCGCTGGCCGAGCGGGCTCCCGCGCCGTACCTGCTGGTCCGCGGGCGGCGGGGCGGCAGCGCGCTGGCCGTGGCCGCGGTGAACGCGATCGCGAGTGAAGCCGAATGAGCGGCGTGCTGTACGGGGTCGGTCTCGGCCCCGGCGACCCGGAACTGGTGACCGTCAAGGCGGCCCGGCTGATCGCCGAAGCCGACGTGATCGCCTACCACAGCGCGCGGCACGGGCGCAGCATCGCCCGCTCGGTCGCCGAGCCGTACCTGCGGGAAGGCCAGCTGGAGGAGGCGCTGGTCTACCCGGTGACCACCGAGACCACCGACCACCCCGGCGGTTACGACGGCGCCATCGCCGAGTTCTACGAGCTGAGCGCCAAGCGCCTGGCCGGGCACCTCGACGCCGGGCGGTCGGTGGTCGTGCTGTGCGAGGGCGACCCGTTCTTCTACGGCTCCTACATGTACATGCACGAACGCCTCGCCGACCGGTACGAGGCGCACGTGGTGCCCGGGGTGACCTCGGTCAGCGGCGCGGCGGCGGTGCTGGGGCTGCCGCTGGTGCAGAAGGAGGAGGTGCTGACCGTGCTGCCGGGCACGCTGCCCGGCCCGCAGCTGGCGATGGAACTGGCCGACGCGGACGCGGCGGCGGTGCTCAAGCTCGGCCGCACCTTCACCACCGTGCGCGACGCGTTCGCCGAGGCGGGCAAGCTCGACGACGCCTGGTACGTCGAACGCGCGACCTGGGGCACCCAGCGGGTCGAACGGCTGGCCGAGGTCGACCCGGACTCGGTGCCGTACTTCTCGCTGGCCCTGCTGCCCAGCCCGGCCTACGCCGCCCGCACGCGGCCCGCACCGGAACCCGTGGCCGGCGCGCCGTCCGAGGGGGCTGTCGTGGTGGTCGGCCTGGGGCCCGCCGGCCCGGACTGGCTGACCCCCGAAGCCGCCGCCGAGCTGGCCGCCGCCGACCACCTGGTGGGCTACGGCCCGTACCTGGCCAGGGTGCCGCAGCGCGCCGGGCAGCGGCGGCACAGCTCGGGCAACCGGGTGGAGGCCGAGCGCGCGGTCGAGGCGCTGGAACTGGCGTTGTCCGGCGAGCGGGTCGCCGTGGTCTCCTCGGGTGACCCCGGCGTGTTCGCGATGGCGTCGGCGGTGCTGGAGCAGGCCGAGGACCCGCGGTTCGCCGCGCTGACCGTCCGGGTGGTGCCGGGCGTGACCGCCGCGCAGGCCGCCGCCGCCCGGGTCGGCGCCCCGCTCGGCCACGACTACTGCGTGCTCTCCCTCTCGGACCGGCTGAAGCCGTGGGAGATCATCGAACGACGGCTGGACGCGGTGGGCGCGGCCGACCTGGTGCTCGCCATCTACAACCCCGCGTCCCGCACCCGCACCACCCAGCTGGCCGCCGCGGTGTCGGTGCTGCTGCGCCACCGGTCCCCGGACACCCCGGCCGTGGTGGCCCGCGACGTCGGTGGCCCGGAGGAATCGGTGCGGGTGGTCACCCTGGCCACCCTCGACCCCGGTGAAGTGGACATGCGGTGCCTGCTCATCGTCGGCTCCTCCCGCACGAAAGCGGGCGCTGACGGCACGGTCTGGACCCCGCGCACCTACTGAGGGCGCGGGGTTACCAGCTCCAGGCGGAGCGCGTTTCCGGCCGGTGTCGCTGTCGTCGCCGCGGTGTTGGCGGAACCCGGGTGCGGCTCCGCGCCCGGGTTCCGCCAGCCACAGCTCCGGGTCGAGCGCGCTTTCCACCGGAACTCGCGCACCTGAGGGCGCGCGGGGCTACCGCGTCGGCTGGGTGCCGTCCGGCTGCGACGGGCCCGGGCCCGGTGACCACCAGCCCGAGTGCACCTCCTGGCCCCGGATCACCAGCGGCGGCGCGCCGTCGGTGAACGGCTCCAGCTGCTTGAGCACGCCCCACGGCGCACCCGGCTGCCCCAGCAGGAAGCTGGGCACCTCCGGCTGGTCGGCGACCTCCTCCAGGAAGCCGTTCGGCCCGCCGGTCTTGCTGCCCGCCCAGTCCGCCTCGAAGGCCAGGTCACCCGCGGTCACCCGGTACGAGGGCAGTTCGGCGATGCCGTCCCGCACCTTCATCGGGTTCATGCACGGGTAGACGAACGAAGCCGGCCAGTCCAGGTACACCGGGGCGTCGCCGACCCGCTCGGTCAGCGTGGTGAACGTCGGCACGCGGGGCGCGGTGACCGCCACCCAGCCGTCCTCGGTCAGGTCGTTGTCGGCGGCGACCACGCGGACCGAGGACACCTCCGGCGGCAGGATGTCCAGCGGGATCCGCACGTCGTTCCAGCGGAACGCCCCGCCACCGGGGAAGAGCACCGGCAGGCTGCGCACGGTCGTCATGCCCTCGTCGGTCTCCACGCCGAACTCCAGGTCCACCGTGGTGGCCTTGGTCGGCGGGGAGATCGCCGCGATCACGATCTGCCCGCCCGCCGGGCGCTCGGACAGGTCGTACCAGTCGCTGCGCAACCGGCCGGTCGGGGTGTCCTTGGTCCGGTAGCTGCTCCACATCGGCACGGTGTCGGTGGCGAACCCGTGCGGTGGCTCGTCGAGCGGGTCGTTGGTGTCGATCGGCTCGCGGTGGAACCCGGACTGCACCGGGCCGTTCTCCACCTCGGGCAGCGGCAGCGCGTTCTCGTCGGCCGGCTCCGGCTGCTCGATCGGCGCGGTCGCCTGCTTGTCCGGCGGCAGCGCCGAGAGCACGCTCGACACCGGCTCCCGCTCCACCATCACGTGGTCGGACAGGTTGCAGCTGCGCCCGAACAGGTGCCCGAAGTTCGCCGCGCCCAGGCTGTAGCTCGACCGCTGCGTCTGGATGGCCCAGGCCATCGAGGCGAACTCGGCGGTGGCCATCAGCCCGCACACCACCACCAGCGACAGCGAGCCCAGCTTCAGCGCCCGCCCGCTGCGTTCCTTCTGCAGCCCGAACATCCGGTCGGGCCGCTGCGCGCGCACGTTCTCCAGGAACGCCACCACCGCCGAGATCGCCGCGGCGACCAGCAGGATGGTGGACAGGTTCACGCCCTGGATGGTCGGGGCCTGCGCGGCCCACGGCACCCCCATGTTGGAGACGAACCAGTAGGCGTTGGGCCCGGTCATCGCCAGCGCCGCGACCACCAGCAACCCGGCCAGGAACCCGGCCCGGTTGCGTTTCGAGCGCAGCACGGTGGAACTGGTGGCCAGCGCGGTCAGCGCCGCCATGGCCGCGCCCACCGCGGCGAACGCGCCGAAGTGGTGGGTCCACTTCGTCGGCGTCAGCGCCAGCAGCAGGAAGAACAACGCGACCGTGCCGATCAGCCGCCGCGACGGGCCGAGCGCGGCGCCGGGGATGCGCCCGCGCCGCAGCAGCACCACCAGGCAGGCGCCGGTGCACAGCAGCACCAGCAGCACCGGGAACCGGCGGGCCGCCGAACCGTCCGCGGTCGGGCTGAACAGCAGTTCGTAGCGGGAGAGCTCCTCGAACCACGACAGGCTCGGGCCGACCTTGCTGCGGATCCGGGTGGCCTCCTGCACGGTGGCGAAGGTCTGGTCGGCGAAGACCACCACCAGCACCATCAGCCCGGCGGCGAAGATCGGCGCGAGCACCGCCGACCAGCTGCCCCGCGACCGCTGCTTGAGCAGGTGGAACAGCGGGCGGCCGGCCACCAGGAACGGGGCCACCGCGATCAGCCCGGTCGGCGTGGCGGCCAGGGTCAGCGCGGCGGCGATCAGGCCGAGGCACAGCGGCAGCAGCCGCCGGGTGACCAGCGCGCGTTCCACCGCGCAGATCGCCAGCAGCGAACCGACCGCGGCCACCGGCTCCGGCCGGACGCCGTTGTTGAACGGCATCCACCAGACCAGGAACACCGCGGCGGCGGCCCAGCCGGCCGCGCGGCTGGTGCGCACCTGGGTGCCCAGCCGCGGCATCACCTCACGGCTGATCAGCAGCCAGCTGATCACCCCGAGCAGGAACGAGGGCAGCCGGATCCACGGCGGCACCACGCTGACGTGCGCCATCAGCTCGTAGACGTGGTAGAACCAGCCGAACGGCGCCTCCGCCACGCCGAACCACCGGTGGTAGTTCGCCAGGAACCCGGCGTCCTCGGTGACCCGCGACATGGTCAGGATGTAGCCGTCGTCCGAGGTGACCGGGCCGATGAAGACCCACACGCCGAGCGCGACGATGACCGTGGCGTCGCGGCCGGTCAGCCGCCACCAGCCGACCGGCGCCCACTTCGGCGCCCGCCGGGCCACCCGCGAGTCCAGCCGGTTCACCGCGATCAGGCAGCCGATCAGGGTCAGCACGCACAGCACGCTGACGCCGGTCTTCCAGCCGGTCGGCGAGGACTGGTAGCGGGTGTCCGGGGTGACCGAGACGCTCAGCCCGGTGATCGGGTCCTCGTCGGCGGTGATGTCGGTGTAGATGCCGACCAGCCGCGGGCGCACGTCGTTGGAGTTGCTGAACAGCACCTGCCCGGCCACGGTGATGGTGGTGGCGTGCACGGTGGAGGAGATGCCGATGTCGCAGTTCTCCGGCGGCAGCGGCTGGCGGGCCAGCTGCTGCGCCCGGTTGGACACGATCAGCAGCCCGTTGTCCACCTGCAGCTGCATGCCGGTGCCCTCGGCGACCCTGGCCTCGGGCACGGTGGAGAACAGCATCGCCGGGCCGTCGGTGCGGCCGTCGAGCGAGCGCACCGTGTCGCACGGGAAGTCCGCGCTCAGCTCCTGGGCCCAGTAGGCGGTCAGCGGCGCGTTGACCTGGCTGGTGTCGCCGTTGGCCGGCCAGGCGATGCGCGCGGTGTCCTGCACCACGGGCATGAACGGGACCGCCAGCGCAGAGGCGGCGGACAACAGGCCGAGGATGATGGCGAACAGGCGCCACACTCGAATGCGGCTGCTTTCGGGGCTCTTGTGCTCCGGGTCTGTCGCCTGGTCAGGCTCGGCCGAACGGCTACGGGTCGCGATCGGCATCGCGACAACGCTAGCGCCCGCCCGGACGGGCCTTGCGCGGGGATACCGGATTCCACTGGTTCGCGTGCGGTAGCCAAGCCAGCACGGCGGGCACGGAGGTGACCGTGCGTGGCGCTCCGGCCGGTGCCGGGCGGCGCACGAGCACCACCGGCAACCCGAGCCTTCGGGCCGCGACGAGTTTCGCGGCGGTCAGCTCCCCGCCGCTGTCCTTGGTGACGAGCACCTCGATCCGGTGCTCGCGCAGCAGCGCGGACTCGCCCTCGACCCGGTACGGACCGCGGTTGAGCAGCAGCTCGTGGTGCCGCGGCAGCGGTGGTCCGGGCGGGTCGACGCAGCGGATGAGGAACCAGAGGCCGTCGAGGTGGGCGAAGGCGGGCAGGCCCTGCCGCCCGGTGGTGAGGAACACGCGCGCACCCAGCTCGGGCAGCAGTTCGGCGGCCTCGGACAGGGAGGCGGCCCAGTGCCAGTCGTCCCCCGGTGCCGCCTCCCAGCCGGGGCGTTCCAGCCGCAGCAGCGGCACCCCGGCCAGCCGGGTGGCGGCGACCGCGGAGGCCGAGATGCGCTCGGCGAACGGGTGCGTGGCGTCGACCACCGCCCGCACCCGGTGCTCGGCCAGCCAGGCCGCCAGCCCCTCCGGCCCGCCGAAACCCCCGACGCGCACCTCACCGGCGGGCAGCCGCGGCCGGGCCACCCGCCCGGCGAGCGAGGAGACCACCGGTACGTCGCGCTCGGTGAGCGCGGCCGCCAGCTCACGCGCCTCCGCCGTCCCGCCGAGCACGAGTACCGGGTTTTCGGCCGTGCCCCCGGCACGGCGGGTGAGGTCGCTCCGACCCGGTAACCGGCGCGACCTCACGGCGTCTTCGGCTGCGGCGTCGGTAGGCCCGATCTCCACCCCGATCTCCTTCCTTCGACCCACGACACCCATCGCCGGGCTCCCTAGCGTCGGGGACAGCCGAAACGAAGGGAAGTGACAAGTGGGGATCCGGGGGCTCGTGCTCACCATGCTCGTGGTGGGTGCGTCAGTGGCGGTACCGGGGGTGGCCACCGCCGTGCCGCGGTTCAGCGGCGAGGGCGTGTTCCTGCCCAACCTGGACGACGACACCCGGCGGTGCGGGCTCGAACCGGGTGACCTGGACCGTCCCGGCCGGGAGGTCGACCGGCGGCTGGCCGCCTGCCACGACGCCGCCGACGAAGTGGTCAACGGCACCCGGGACGAAGCGGACCTGACGAAGCTGCGGCTGCGGGGGAGCGAGGCCGCGCGGGTGGAGGTGGACCGCGGTGACGTCGTGCGGGTGTTCGTCCGGCACGACGGGCAGTACCGGCCGCTGGCGCCGGGCGAGGAGTTCTCCGCCAGGGACCTGCGCACCGGGGTGGACCTGGCGGTGGAGGGCCGCGACATCGTGCGCGACCCGGCGAAGTGGGACGGCCGCGTGCGGCTGACCGCGCGTTCGGCGGGCCGGGCGGTGGTCAGGGAACTGCGGGTGGCGCCGCTGTTGTTCCAGCACGACCTGATGCCGGCGACCACGGTGTTCGCCGCGCGACCGGGGGAGGGGCCCGGGTGGCCGGTCGAGGGGCTGCCACCCGGGCACCCCGGCGAGTGGGAGGCGTTCAGCGGCACGCTCACCGAAGCCACCGCGGGGGTGGAGACCCGGTTCCTCGCGGGCAGCCCGCTGTGGTGGAAGGACGTCTGGTGGCAGGACCTGTTCGAACCGGCGGTGGCCAGCGTGCCGACCGCACACGGGAGGCAGACCATGCGGGTGGCGATCCGCTCGGCCAACCAGTGGGACGCGGGCACGCCGACGCCCCGCCCGGCCGGGCGGCTGCTCTTCCGCGACCTGCGCGGCCCGGACGTCGCCGTGGTGCAGGAGTTCACCGAGGGCCCGGTGCCCGGCGCCTGGGCCGACCAGCGCAACGCCACCGGCAACTTCGAGGCGCTGCCGCCCTACCGCGGCTTCCCGAAGGGCCGCGTCTACTACGGCACGGCGGCCACCGGCGACAAGAAGCCGGACCCGGCGTTCCTGCGGATGCTCGAGGCCCAGGGGCAGCAGCCGCCGGTGGTGCTCGACACCTCCTGGCTGATGGTCGGGCACGTCGACGAAACGCTGCACGTGGTGCGCGCGGACAACGCACGCGGCTGGACGCTGATGGTCGCCGACCCGCGCCTGGCGGCGGACCTGCTGCGCCAGGCGAACGGCACCGGCGCGCGGTTGTTCGCGGGCACGAACCACGACTACCAGCCGACGGTGGAGGAACTCCTCGGCGACGCGGAGCTCCTGGCGCAGAACGAAACCGCGGCCCGGCACATCGACGGCCAGCTGGCGGTCATGCGGCGGGAAACCGGGCTGCGGCCGGACGAACTGGTGCGCGTGCCGGTGCTGTTCCGCGAATCCACCCGCGCTCCCGGCCTGGCGGCGCTGGCGCCCGCGGTGACCAACGGCCTGTCGGTGACCGCGGGCCGCTACGCCGCCCCGGACCCGCACGGCCCGGTGGCCGGCGGGCGCGACCTGTTCAAGGAGGCGACCGAACGCGCGCTGCGCGGCGTCCGGGTGCACTGGGTGGAGGACGTGTTCTGGGCGCACGCCGGCGGGGGTGAGGTGCACTGCACCACCAACGCCTGGCGCGACACCAGGTCCCTGACCGGCTAGAGCGAGCCCGGTTGCCGGGAGCGGTTGCGGGCGGCGGAGTAGAGGAAGCTGTCGGGGAACTTCTCCGCCGCCAGCGTCCGGCCGACGAAGATGACCGCGGCCCGGCCGATGCCCGCCTCGTGCACCTGACCGGGCAGGGAGGCGAGCGTGCCGCGCAGGACCTGCTGCCCGGGCTGGGAGGCGCGGGCGACCACGGCCGCCGGGCAGTCCGCGCCGTAGTGCGGGATCAGCTCGGCGGCCACCCGGTCGACCTTGGTGATGGCCAGGTGCACCGCGAGCGTGGTGCCGCTGGCGGCGAAGGTGGCCAGGTCCTCACCCGGCGGCATCGAGGTCGACCGCGCCTGCACCCGGGTGATCACCAGGCTCTGCCCGACCTCCGGCACGGTCAGTTCGCGGTTCAGCACGGCCGCCGCGGCGGCGAACGCGGGTACGCCGGGCACGACGTCGTACGGCACGCCCGCCGCGTCGAGGCGGCGCATCTGCTCGGCGACCGTGCTGTAGAGCGACGGATCACCCGAGGTCAGCCGGGCGACGTCGTGGCCGTCGGCGTGCGCGGCGGTCAGCTCGCCGATGATCTCGTCGAGGCTGAGGTTCGCCGTGTCGACCACGTGTGCACCCGGCGGGCAGTGCGCCAGCAGGCCGGGCGGGGTCAGGCTGCCCGGGTACAGGCACACCGCGCAGGTGGCGAGCAGGTCGCGCCCGCGCACGGTGATCAGGTCGGCGGCGCCCGGGCCGGCGCCGATGAAGTGCACGGTCATCGGGAAGAGCTCCACTGGGTCACGGTGCGGGCGGGGGTCCAGCCGGTGAAACCGCCGAGCGGCGCCGCCTGCTCGACGGACAGCCGCAGCAGCTCACCGCCGTGCCGCGCGTAGGCCCCGGCCAGCACGGTTTCGGTTTCCAGGGTGACGCCGTTGGCCACCACCCTCGGGGCGCGCAGGCAGGCTTCGAGCACCGGTTCGGTGACACCGCCGCCGACGAAAACCGCGTCGGGCACGGGCAGCCCGTCGAGCGCGTCCGGTGCCGTGCCGACCACCACCCGCAGCTCCGGCACGCCGAGGCGCTGCGCGTTGCGGGTGATGCGCGCGGCCCGCCCCGGGTCGCGTTCGATGGCGATCGCGCGGTTGTCCGGGTGCGCCCGCGACCATTCGATCGCGACGCTGCCCGAACCGGCGCCGACGTCCCACAGCAGCCTGCCGGGCAGCGGTTCGAGCCGGGCGAGGGTGACCGCGCGGACGTCACGCTTGGTCAGCTGGCCGTCGTGCTCGAAGGCGTGGTCGGGCAGGCCGGTGCGCGGCAGCGGCTCGTGCTTGGTCTCGCATTCGACGGCGACCAGGTTCAGCGCCGCGCCCGCCGGTTCGGCCCAGCTTTCGGCGACCCCGCTGACCAGGCGTTCCGCCGGGCCGCCGAGTTCCTCCAGCACGGTCAGCCTGCTCGGCCCGTAACCGGCCTCGGTGAGCTGGGCGGCGAGCACGGCCGGGGTGGTGGCGTCCTCGCTGAGCACCAGCAGCCGGGCTCCCGGCGCGAGCGCCCGGTTCACCCGGTACGGCGAGCGGCCGACCACGCTGATCACCTCGGTGCTCTCGGCGGACCACCGCAGCCGGGCCCTGGCCAGCGCCGGGGAGGACACCGCGGGCAGGACCACCACGTCGAACCGGCGGGCCAGCGTGGTGCCGATGCCGGACAGCAGCGGGTCACCGCTGGCCAGCACGCAGATCCGGCGGCCGTCGTGCCGGGCGAGCAACCCGTCGAGGTTCGGCAGCAGCGGACTCGGCAGGGGCACCTTGACCGCCCGGCTGGCGGGCACCAGGTCCAGCTGACGCGGTCCGCCGATGACCACCTCGGCGGCCTCGACCGCCGCACGGGCCGCGCCGGACAAGCCCGCCCAGCCGTCGGCTCCGATCCCCACCACCGTGATGCGCACGGTGAGACGGTAAACCCGCCACGCGGGGCGAGCCGGGTCGGACTTCTCACGTCCGGGGTGCCGTCGCGCTGTGCGATGATCGGCGGCGGCTGTTGTGACCGGCGGGCGTTGGGAGTTGTGCATGCGGGCGTTCCCGTTCACCGCGGTGGTCGGCCTGGCCGACCTGCGGCTGGCGCTGGTGCTGTCGGCGGTGTCACCGGCCATCGGCGGGGTCCTCGTCCGCGGGGAGAAGGGCACGGCGAAGTCGACCGTGGTGCGGGCGCTGGCCGCGTTGCTGCCGCCGGTGGACGTGGTGACCGGCTGCCGGTTCTCCTGCGACCCCGCCGCCCCCGATCCCGCCTGCCCGGACGGCCCGCACGAACCGGGTGCCCCCGCCGGACGGCGTCCGGCGCGCCTGGTCGAGCTGCCCGTCGGGGCCGCCGAGGACCGGGTCATCGGCTCGCTGGACCTGGAACGCGCGCTGGGCGAAGGCGTCACCGGGTACCAGCCCGGCCTGCTCGCCGCCGCCCACCGCGGCCTGCTCTACGTCGACGAGGTCAACCTGCTGCACGACCACCTGGTCGACGCGCTGCTGGACGCGGCCGCGATGGGCCGGGCGACCGTGGAACGCGAGGGCGTGTCGGTCTCGCACGCCTCGCGGTTCGTGTTGATCGGCACGATGAACCCCGAAGAGGGCGAACTGCGGCCGCAGCTGCTGGACCGGTTCGGGCTGACCGTCGAGGTGCGGACCAGCCGTGAGCCGTCCGAACGCGTCGAAGTGGTGCGGCGCCGCCTCGCCTACGAAGCCGATCCGGACGGTTTCGCCGCCCGCTACGACGAAGCCGAGGCCGCGCTGGCCGTGCGCATCGCCGGCGCCCGCGAGCAACTGCCCGCGGTCACCCTCGACGACGCCGCGTTGCTGCAGATCGCCGAGGTCTGCGCGTCCTTCGACGTCGACGGCATGCGTGCGGACATCGTCACCGCCCGCACCGCCGCCGCGCACGCCGCCTGGTCCGGCCGCACCGAGGTGACCACCGAGGACATCCGGGTGGCGGCCCGGCTGGCGCTGCCGCACCGGCGCCGCCGCAACCCGTTCGACGCGCCCGGTATCGACGAGGAGCAGCTGGAGCAGGCGTTGTGCGACGCCGAGCCGCCGGATCAGGGCCCGGACGACGACGGCCCCGGCTCGGGCGCGGCACCGGAGGCCGGGGAAACCCCGCCGCAGCAACCCGAATCCGATTCCGGGGAGCAGCCACCGGCCACACCGGGGCCACCGCAGACGGTCGGCGCCGGGCAGCCGTTCCGCGCGCGCCTGTTCACCGTGGACGGCACCGGTGAAGGCGCACCGGGCCGCCGGTCGCGGTCGGTCACCGACAGCGGCCGCACCATCGGCGTCAAACCACCGAGCGTGCGTGCCGGCCGCCCGCACCTCCCGGCGACCGTGCTGGCCGCGGCACCGCACCAGCGGACTCGCGGCCGTTCCGGCCCCGGTCTCGAACTGCGGCCGCGGGACCTGCGGTTCGCCCGGCGTGAGGGCCGCGAAGGCAACCTCGTGTTGTTCTGCGTCGACGCCTCCGGCTCGATGGGGGCGCGGGCACGGATGCGCGAGGTCAAGTCGGCCGTGTTGTCGCTGCTGCTGGACGCCTACCAGCGACGGGACAAGGTCGGCCTGGTCACCTTCCGCGGGTCCGCCGCCGAACTGGCGCTGCCGCCGACGGTCAGCGTCGACGCCGCGGCCGCCCGGCTCGAAGCGCTGCCCACCGGCGGGCGCACCCCGCTCGCCGAAGGGCTGCTGCGGGCCGCCGAGGTCCTGCGGGTGGAGGCCATCCGCGACCCCCGGCGGCGGCCGTTGCTGGTGGTGGTCACCGACGGCCGCGCCACCAGCGGCGCGAACGCCGTCGACCGCTCGCACGCCGCGGCCGGCCTGCTCGCCCGGCAGGGCCTCGCGTCGGTGGTGATGGACTGCGAGAGCGGGCGCATGCGGCTCGGGCTCGCCGCCGAACTGGCCGGGCGGCTGGGGGCCGAGCACGTGCCGCTGGCCGAGGTCGCCGCCGACGCCCTCGCCGGTGCCGTGCGCGCGCGGACGGGACGGGCCGCCTGATGCCCAAGGGGAAACCGGAGTTCGTGCCGGACGACGGGCTGACCACGCGCCAGCGCCGGAACCGGCCGCTGCTGATCGTGCACACCGGCGCGATGAAGGGGAAGTCCACCGCCGCCTTCGGCATGGCGCTGCGTGCCTGGAACCAGGGCTGGTCGATCGGGGTGTTCCAGTTCGTGAAGTCGGCGAAGTGGAAGGTCGGCGAGGAAGCCGCGCTGCGGGCGCTGGGGGAGGTGCACGCGAACACCGGCCGGGGCGGGCCGGTCGAGTGGCACAAGATGGGCGAGGGCTGGAGCTGGGCGCGCAAGGCGGGCACCGAGGAGGACCACGCGGCCAACGCCCGCGAGGGCTGGGCCGAGATCGCCCGCCGGATCGCCGCCGCCCGGCACGACTTCTACGTGCTCGACGAGTTCAACTACCCGCTGCACTGGGGCTGGATCGACGTGGACGAGGTGGTCGGGGTGCTGCGGGACCGGCCGGGGCGCCAGCACGTGGTGATCACCGGGCGCAACGCGCCACCGGCCCTGGTCGAGGCCGCCGACCTGGTGGTGGAGATGACCAAGGTGAAGCACCCGATGGACACCGGGCAGAAGGGCCAGCGGGGCATCGAGTGGTGAGCGCATGGTGAACCTGCCGCGGGTGGTCGTCGCGGCTCCGGCTTCGGGGCACGGCAAGACCACGGTGGCCTCCGGGCTGATGGCGGCGTTGCGGCGACGGGGTTTCGCGGTCTCCGGGCACAAGGTCGGCCCGGACTACATCGACCCGAGCTACCACGCGCTGGCCACCGGGCGGCCCGGCCGCAACCTCGATCCGTACCTGCAGGGTGAGGACCTGGTCGCGCCGCTGCTGCGGCACGGGGCCACCGGCGCCGAGCTCGCGGTGATCGAAGGCGTGATGGGCCTGTTCGACGGCGCGCTCGGCACCGAGGGCTTCGCGTCGACCGCGCACGTCGCACGGCTGGTCGACGCGCCCGTGGTGCTGGTGGTCGACGCGAGCGCGGCGAGCCGCAGCGTGGCCGCCACCGTCCACGGCTTCGCGCACTTCGACCCGCGGGTGCGCCTCGCCGGGGTCATCCTGAACAAACTCGGGTCCGAGCGGCACGAACGCGAGATCCGCGAGGCGATCGGCAAAACCGGCATCCCGGTGCTGGGTGCGCTGCTGCGGTCCGACGAGGTGCACTCGCCGAGCCGTCACCTCGGCCTGGTGCCGATGGCCGAACGCGCCCGCGAAGGCGCGCTGATGGTGGACCGCCTCGCCACCTGGATCGAGTCCGGTGTGGACCTCGAAGCCGTGGTGCGGGCCGCCCGGGAAGCTCCTTCGCTGCAAGCCTCACCGTGGTCGCCCCCGGAAGCCGTCCCGGGCCCGCGGGCGGTCGTGGCGGCGGCCGGCGGCGAGGCGTTCTCCTTCCGCTACACCGAAACCGGTGAACTGCTGGCCGCGCTCGGCGTGGACCTGGTCGACGTCGACCCGATCAACGACACCCGGCTGCCGGACGGGTGCGCCGGGCTGTACTTCGGCGGCGGGTTCCCGGAGGTGCACGCCGAAGCCCTGTCCGCCAACGCTTCCCTGCGCGCGGAAGTGGCCCGCGTGGTCTCCGGCGGGCTGCCCGTGGTCGCCGAATGCGCCGGGCTGCTGTACCTCTGCCGCGAGCTGGACGGCCTGCCGATGACCGGGGTGCTCCCGGCGGCGGCCCGGATGACCGCCCGCGGCGCTCTCGGCTACCGCACGGCGACGGCCGTCGCGGACAACCTGCTCGCTCCACGCGGGGAACGGGTGACCGGGCACGAGTTCCACCGCACCGAGGTCGTGCCGGACGGCCCGTTCACCGCCGCGTGGCGCTGGAACGACGCCGACCACGGCTACGCCTCACCCACGCTCAACGCCTCGTACCTGCACGTGCACTGGGCCGGGCACCCGGCCAGGGCCGAGGCGTTCGCCCGCGCGGTGCGCCGTGGTTGACCTGTGGCACCACGGTGACCGGGAGGTCGGACCCGGCCTGGTCGACCTCGCGGTCAACGTGCGGCTCGCCGAACCACCCGGCTGGCTGGTCGCCGAACTGACCGCCGCGCTGCCACGGCTGGCGGCTTACCCGGACCCCGCCGAGGCGGCCGAGGCGGTGGCGGCGCGCCACGGCCGGTCCGCCGGGGAAGTGCTGGTGACTTCGGGGGCCGCCGAGGCGTTCACGCTGATCGCGCGTGGTCTCGGCGCGCGGCGGGCGTGCGTGGTGCACCCGCAGTTCACCGAACCCGAAGCCGCGTTGCTGGCCGCGGACGTGCCCGTCTCGCGGGTGCTGCTCCGGCCGGAGCACGGCTTCGTGCTGGGACCGGTGCCCGAGGACGCCGATCTGGTGGTGGTCGGCAACCCGACCAATCCGACGTCGGTGCTGCACCCGGCGGCGGCGGTGCGGGCGCTGTGCCGTCCCGGCCGGGTGGTCGTGGTGGACGAGGCGTTCCTCGATTCGGTCCCGGGTGAGCCGGAAACCCTGGCCGGCACACCGGTTCCGGGGCTGCTGGTGATCCGCAGCCTGACCAAGACCTGGGGCATCGCGGGCCTGCGGGCCGGGTACGTGCTCGGGCCCGGCGACCTGATCGACCGGCTGCGCGCGGTCCAGCCGCCGTGGTCGGTCTCGGCCTTGGCCGCCGTCGCCGTGGTCGCCTGCTGTCGTCCCGAAGCGGTGAAGGAAGCCGACGAACTGGCGGTCGCGGCCGAAGCGGACCGGGAGTTCCTGGTGCACGGGCTGCGTGAGCTGGGCGTGGCGGTGCACGGGGTGCCGCGAGCGCCGTTCGTGCTCGGCGAGTTCCACGACGGCGCACGGGTCCGGGAACGCCTGCGCGGCCGGGGTTACGCCGTCCGCCGGGGCGACACCTTCCCCGGCCTCGGCCCGGACTGGTTGCGCATCGCCGTGCGCGCCCGCCCGATCATGTCGGACTTCCTCGCTACGCTGAAAGACACAGCAATGCCGCGGTGACCCCGGTTTCGACGGTTGCGCCGAGCACGTCTCCGGTGATGCCGCCGAGCCGCCGGACGCACCGCCACAACAGCAGCCCGCCCGCGCCCGCCGCCGCGCCCACCGCGAGCGCCCCCCGCCACCACGGCAGCTCCAGCAGGGTGCCGCCCCAGGCCGCGAGCGCGGCGAGCACCACCACGGCCCCGGCCGCCCCGAGCACCGGAACCGATCCCGCGACGGTGGCCCCCAGCCCTTCCGGGCGAGCCGGTGGCACCCCGCGCGCGCAGCCGAGCGCCAGCAGCACCCGTCCCGCCGCCACCGCCACCACCACGGCGAGAACCCCGTGCCCCGCGTCGATCGCCCCCGCCAGTGCTCCGCATTGGACGATCAGCACGACGACCAGGGTGGCCACCCCGCTCGGGCCCGAATCCCCCTTGCGCATGACGTCCAGCGCGCGCTCCCGGTCGTACGAAGCCGAAAGCCCGTCGGCGGTGTCGGACAACCCGTCCAGGTGCAGCCCCCGGCTGCCCAGCGCGACCACCCCCAGCGCGAGCGCGGCGACCGGCAACGCGGGCAGCGGCAGCAGCGTGACCAGCGCCCCGGCCACCGCCAGCGGCAACACGGCCAGCGGCGCCAGCAGCATCGCGCCGCGGGCCACCGCCCCGTCGATCACCCGGGGCGCGGGCACCGGGACGACCGTCAGCGTGCCGACGGCCATGCGGATCGCGTCCCGCATCAGGACAGTTCGGCCAGCGAACTCATTTCGGCGAGGATCGCCCGCGCCGCCCGCAGCACCGGCACCGCCTGCACCGCGCCACTGCCCTCGCCCAGGCGCAGCCCGAGGTCCAGGATCGGCTCCAGCCCGAGCGCCTTGAGCGCGTGCGCCTGCGACGGCTCGGTCGACCGGTGCCCGGCCAGCCACCAGTCCACCGCTCCCGGCGCCAGGTCCTGCGCGACCAGCGCCGCGGCCCCGGAGAACACCCCGTCGAGCACCACCGGCACCCCGCGCGCGGCGCCCTGCACCAGGAAACCCGCCGTCGCGGCGGCACAGGCGCTGCCGAGCGCGGTGAGCCGGTCGAACGGGTCCTCGGCGCGCTCGCCGGTCCTGGCCAGCGCCGCCGTGACCGCGGCCACCTTGCGGGCGCGGCCTTCCTCGCCGACCCCGGTGCCGGTGCCGACGACCTCCTCGGCGGGCAGGCCCAGCCGGGCCGCCACCAGCGCGGCGGCGACGGTGGTGTTGCCGATGCCCATGTCACCGGGGATCAGCAGATCGGCACCGTCGTCGATCTCGGCGTCGGCGATCCGGCGCCCGGCGTCGAACGCCCGGCTCGCTTCGCCGGGGGCCAGCGCGTCCTCGCGGTCGATCGAACCCGAGCCGCGGCGGATCTTGTACGCGGTCACCTCCGCCGGGAGGTCGTCGCTGTCGACCGCCAGGTCGAACACCCGCACCGTCGCCCCGGCCTGCCGCGCCAGCACGGTCACCCCGCTCGTCCCGGCCAGGAACACCTGGACCATGGCGGCGGTGATCTCCCTGGGGTACGCCGAGACCTGGGACGACGCCGAAGCGGTGATGCCGTGGTCCCCGGCGAACACGGCGACCCGCACGTCGCGGAGTTCACGGGGCGGCACCGCGTCGTGGGCCGCGCTCAGCCAGGCCGCCAGCTCCTCCAGCCGCCCCAGCGAACCGAGCGGTTTGACCAGGCCGTCGAGCCGGGCCAGCGCGTCCGCGCGAGCTGCCGCCGAGGGTGGCGTGATCTTCATCGGCCGTCCTTCCCGGAGAGTTCGAGCACCCGCCCGGCGACCACCAGCAGCACCCGATCCGCGTGCGCGGCCACCTCGGTGTTCAGCGCCCCCAGCACATCACGGAACACCCGCCCGGAAAACGTGCCGGGCACCACTCCGCTGCCGACCTCGTTGCTCACCGCGACCACCGGCACCCGCGCGGAGCGCCAGGCGTCGATGAAGTCGAGCAGGTGGTCGTCGAGGCGCTGCTGCCAGCCGTCGGCCTGCTCCCACGCCCCCACCTCACCCAGCACCCGCGAGAGCCAGGTGCCGAAGCAGTCGATCAGCACCGGCGCGGACGCCCCCCGCAGCGCACCCGCCAGGTCCGCCGTCTCCACCGTGCGCCAGCCCGCCGGCCTGCGCGCCCGGTGCGCGGCCACCCTGGCCGCCCACTCGGGGTCGTCCTCGCTCGGGGGCAGGCCGGTGGCGAGGTAGATCACGTGCGGGTGCCGGGCCATCAGCCGTTCGGCGTGCCGCGACTTGCCCGACCGGACCCCGCCGAGCACCAGGACCTTCTCGTCCCCGGGGCCGACGGCGTACCGGCGCAGGGCCCGGGCGCCTGCCTCCAGGCGGACGGCCGCGAGCCGGGCGGCGTGCCGCAGGTGCGTACTCATGTCCGGCATTCTGGCCCACCGGTTAGGGTCGCACAGTGGTGCATCCGGTGGATCATGGCAATCGCCGGCCGCGTGGCCGGGTCCGGGCGGCCGGCCTGCTCGCCGGGTACGCCGCCGACCGCCTGTTCGGCGACCCGCGCCGGGGCCACCCGGTGGCCTGGTTCGGCGGCCTCGCCTCGGCGGTGGAACGGCGGATCTGGGCGGACTCCCGCCCGCGCGGCGTGCTTCACCTGCTCATCTGTACCGCAACGGCGACCGGTCTCGGGGTAGCCGCCGAGCGTGTCTCCCCGGCGCCGCTGCGCTTCCTCGCCACCGCGACCGCCACCTGGGTCGTGCTCGGCGGCCGCGGTCTGGCCGCCGAGGGCGCCGCGATGGCGGACTTGATCGATGCCGGGGACCTGCCCGGCGCGCGGGCCCGGCTGTCCCACCTGTGCGGCCGCGACGCCGAGTCACTCGACCTGACCGGCCTGACCAGGGCCGCGACCGAGTCCATCGCGGAGAACACCTCCGACGCCGTGGTCGCCCCGTTGTTCTGGGGTGCCGTCGCCGGCGTTCCCGGCCTGCTCGGTTACCGCGCCCTGAACACCCTGGACGCGATGGTCGGCCACCGTTCGCCGCGCTACGAGCGCTTCGGCTGGGCGTCCGCCCGGGCCGACGACGTGGCGAACCTGCTCCCGTCCCGCGCCGCCGCCCTGCTCACCGCGGTGTGCGCGGGCCGCGGGGCCGGCCGGGTGCTCGAGGTGTGGCGGCGGGACGCCGGGGTGCACCCGAGCCCGAACGCCGGTCAGGTGGAGGCCGCGTTCGCCGGGGCGCTCGGGGTCCGCCTGGGTGGGGTCAACAGCTACGGCGGCGCGGTCTCCGAACGCGGCCACCTCGGGGACGGCGGCCCGCCGCGGCCCGCCGACCTGCGCCGGTCCGTGCGGTTGTCGCTGGCCGTCGGCGCGCTGGCGGCCGCGCTGGCCGCGGTGGTGGCGGCCCGGTGAGCGGGCTGCTGGTCGCCGGGACCACCTCGGACGCGGGCAAGAGCCTGGTCGCCGCCGCGCTCGGCCGCTGGCTCGCGCGCCGGGGGGTGCGGGTGGCGCCGTTCAAGGCGCAGAACATGTCGAACAACTCGATGGTCTGCGCCGACGGCGCGGAGATCGGCCGGGCGCAGTGGTTGCAGGCGCGGGCGTGCCGCGTCGAACCGGAAGCCGCGATGAACCCGGTGCTGCTCAAACCGGGCAGCGACCGCCGCAGCCACGTGATCGCCCTCGGCAAGCCCTTCGGCACGCTCGAAGCGGGTGAGTTCGCCACCGGCCGCGCGGGCCTGGCGCAACTCGCCTTCGGTGCGCTGCGTGACCTGCGCTCCCGCTTCGACGTGGTGATCTGCGAAGGCGCGGGCAGCCCGGCGGAGATCAACCTGCGGGCGGGCGACTACGTCAACATGGGCCTGGCGCGCGAAGCCCGGCTGCCGGTGCTGGTCGTCGGCGACATCGACCGCGGTGGGGTGTTCGCCGCCATGTACGGCACGCTGGCCCTGCTCGAACCCGAGGACCAGGCGCTGATCGCCGGCTGGGTGGTGAACAAGTTCCGCGGCGACCCCGCCCTGCTCCGGCCCGGGCTCGACGCACTGGAAGAACGGACCGGCCGCCCGTTCTACGGGGTGCTGCCGTGGCTGGACGGCGTGTGGATCGATTCGGAGGACGCGCTGGCCGTGGCGGGCTGGCGCCGCGACCGCACCCGGGTGTCCGGCCGCCGCCCGCTGCGGGTGGCGGTGGTGCGCTTCCCCCGCGCCTCCAACGCCACCGACGTGGACGCCCTCGCCGCCGAACCGGGCGTCGAGGTCACCGTCACCGCGGATCCGGACGTGGTCGCGGGCGCCGACGTGGTGGTGCTGCCGGGCAGCCGGGCCACCGTGGACGACCTGCGCTGGCTGACCGACCGCGGGCTCGCCGACGTGGTCCGGGCGCGGGCCGCCGGCGGGCGCCCGGTGCTCGGCATCTGCGGTGGCCACCAGATGCTCGCGCGCCGCATCACCGACGACGTGGAATCCGGCGCCGGGGTGGTCGACGGCCTCGGGCTGCTCCCGACGTCGGTGACCTTCTCCGGGGAGAAGGTGCTCGGCCGCCCGCACGGCGAATGGCGCGGGCACCCGGTCGACGCCTACGAAATCCACCACGGCACGGTTTCCCTCGACGGCGCCGCCGAGCCGTTCCTCGACGGCTGGCGTCGAGGCGCGGTCTGGGGCACCACCTGGCACGGTGCCTTCGACAACGACGGCTTCCGCCGCGCGTGGCTGTCGGCCGCCGCCGAGCAGGCGGGCACCACCTGGGCACCCGCCGCCGGGGCGAAGAGCTTTCCGTTGCTGCGCGAGGAAATGCTCGACCGGCTGGCGGACGCGGTCGAGGAACACCTCGACACGCGCCGCCTGCTCGAACTCATCGAGCGAGCTGGGCCCGCCGGTTCGTGAGCACCCGGTCGGCCAGCGCGCCGAAGACCAGCCCGAGCGCCACCCACGGCACGAGCTGCGTGCCGAGCGAGGCGATCCGGAAGTCCCACAGGATCGAGCCGGGGAACCCGTCGGGCACTTCGTCGATCGACGGCATCATCACCGCCGCCACCGAAACCAGCGCCAGGTAGGCACCGGCCCCGGCCAGTCCGCCGGTCCAGCCGCCGACCCGCCGCCCGAGCACCGCCGCGCCGATCGCGAAAAGCAGTGACAGGCCGACAGAACCGAAGTACAGCGCGGTCCGGTCGCCGATGGTTCCGGCCTGCCCGACCGCCGGCGGATTCGCCGGGTACTTCAGGAACGGCACCCCGGCCACCACCACGAGCGCGGTCACCGCGAGCAGAGCGGACAACGCGCGGGGCCGCAGCGAACCCAGGCGGCCGTAGCAGAAAGCGAAGGCGAGCGAGAACAACCCGCCGCCGGCGACGGCGTACGCGCCGACCCCGGCCAGCAACCCGAGCGTGCTCTGCACGTCGCGGCTGACCAGCTCCGCTTCCCCGCCGTGCTCGTGCGCGCCGGGTTCGGCGTGCGAATGCGCCGCACCACCGGCTTCCTCGATGCCGATGGCGGCGTCGACCGGGGGTTCACCGGCGAAGAAGGCGAAGACGGCCGCGAGCACACCGGCGGCCAGGCCCGCGAGCAGACCGCGGACCAGCAAGGTCCTCATCACGACGCCGCGCTCAGTGGCAGGGGAAGGCGAGCAGGTGACGGCCGTCGTGCACGAACTCGTGCACGTAACCGCCGGAAAACAGGGCGAGCGCGCCCTGTTCGGTGCTGACGAAGTCTCCTAGGGCTTTCGCGGCCCGGTCGGTGTTCGCGACGGCGGCGGGTCTGACTCCCGCTGGGCGGTTACAGTGGCGCGACCGTGCGGATTCTCACCGGCTTCCGGCCACCGTCGCATGGCCGCCCGAGCGTGAGGAGGCCGCTCAGGCGGTGTCAATGTGACGATCGGCTGCGGCTTCGGCGCGATCGGCCGTGCGGGCGATGCCGTTGACGAACCGCGGCCACAGCTCCGGCGGGGTGTCGTGCCCCATCCCGGGCACCACGTCCAGTTCCGCGCCGGGAATGGCCCGTGCGGTGGCCCGGCCGCCGGACGGGTTCACCAGCGGATCCGCCGCGCCGTGCACCACCAGCGCCGGGATCCGCAGCTTGCGCAACCCCGCGGTGCGGTCGGGCGCGGCCATGATCGCGCCGAGGTGGCGCAGGGTGCCCGCCGGATTGGCGCCGCGGTCGTAGGTGGTCGCCGCCCGGGCCCGCAACCGGTCCTCCTCGGCCGGGTAACCGGGGGAGCCGATCACCCGGAAGGTCCGGATCATCTGCTCGATGTAGCTCTCGCGATCCTTCGCGGCCGGTTGCAGCAGCTCCATCAGCGCCCGCGGACTCGGCAGGCCGACCAGCTTGCTGCCGGTGGTGGACATGATCGAGGTCAGCGACCGCACCCGGTCGGGGTGCCGGATGGCCAGCGTCTGCGCGATCATGCCGCCCATCGACACCCCCGCCACGTGCGCGGCCGGGATGTCCAGCGCGTCCAGCAGCGCGGCGGCGTCGTCGGCGAGGTCGGTCAGCTGGTACGGCGAGCGGCGCAGCAGCAGCGCGGGCAGCAGCCCGGCCCGGCCGTGCATCGCGGTCGAGCGGCCGGTGTCACGGTTGTCGTAGCGGACGACGCGGAACCCGCGCCCGGCGAGCTGCTCGCAGAACTCCTCGTCCCACCAGGTCATCGGGCCGCCGAGGCCCATGATCAGCAGCAGCGGGCGGGCGTCCGGGGCACCGAAGACCTCGTAGCACAGCTCGATGCCGTTCGCCTTGACCGTGCACTCGCTCATCCAGCTCCCACCTCGTCGGCCAGCTTGCCCAGTTCGGCCAGCCCGTCCCGCAGGTAGCCGATCAGGTTCCAGACGTCCGGCACCAGCTCGCGGCAGACCACGATGCCGAAGTCCAGTTTGCCGTCGTAGCTCATCACGGTGATGTTGATCCCGCCACTCGCGTCGGTGATCGCCGGGACCGGGTAGTGCCCGAGCAGTTTCGCGCCCGCGGTGTACAGCGGCATCTGCACCCCGGGCACGTTCGACACGACCAGGTTCACCAGCGGCGACGTCGCCCCGGCGAACCGCATCAGCGCGCGGGCCGACAGCGCGCCGAGCGCGGCGGGCAGCATCGCGCTGAAGTCGACCAGCCAGGACGCCGGCAGCGGCTGGTAGCGCTGCTTGGCCAGGGCCATCGCCGAGACCACCTCGTCCAGCCGCGCCTTCGGATCGGCGATGTGCACCGGCAGCGGCGCGAGCATCACCGAGATCTGGTTGCCCGCCGTGCCCGCCTGCTCCGGCGTGCGCACCGACAGCGGCACCAGGGTGACCAGCGGGGTCGCCGGGAGCGCCCGGTGCTCGGCCAGCCACCGGTGCAGCGCCGACGCGCACAACGCCATCACCACGTCGTTCACCGTGTGCCCGAAGGCGTTCTTGATCCGCTTGACCTCGTCCAGCGGCAGCGAACCGTAGGCGAACCGGCGGTGCTGGGTGATCGGGCCGTTGAACGGGGTGTGCGGCGGGACCAGGCGCGGGCGCTCGGCCTCGTGCCTGCCGGGACCGAGCCGGGCCGCCCTGGCCAGCCCACCGGCCGCCCTCGCCAGCGCCGCCGCGCCGGGAACCCTTGCCACGCCGGGGAGTTCGTCCAGGTGCGGCAGCATCTTCGGCACCGCCAGCGCGACCTTCACCGGCTGCAGCGCCAGCTTGCGCACGGCGGTGGCGAGCAGCGACAGCCTCGGCGGCGGCCCCTCCACCTGACGGCTGCCACGCGGGTCGACGTGCCGCGGCTCGGGGGTCAGGTCCATCAGCACCCCGAGCAGCTCGGCCCCGGAAACCCCGTCGATCGCGGCGTGGTGCACCTTGGTGTACAGGGCCACGCGGCCCTGCGCCAGGCCCTGGATGACGTAGGCCTCCCAGAGCGGCCGCCGCCGGTCCAGCGGCCGCGCGGCGATGCGGGCCACCTGCTCGGCGAGCTGCTGTTCGTTGCCCGGGGCGGGAAGCGCGATCTCCCGCACGTGGAACTCGAGGTCGAAGTCGGGGTCCTCGACCCAGTACGGGTGGTCGAGGTTCAGCGGCACCTCCAGCAGCCGCCAGTGCAGCGGGCCCGCCAGGTGCAGGCGCCCGGCGATCAGCGCCCGGACGTCCTCGACGGTGAGCAGGCCGCTGGGCGTGGTCGACGGGTCGAAAACGGACAAGGCGCCGACGTGGCCGGTGGTGGTGGCGGATTCGGCGTTCAGGAACTGCACGTCGAGCGCGCTGAGCTGACGCATCCCGGCCCTCCTCGGTAGCGGTCCCGGCACTGTCTGGAATCGTATCCCGGGTGACCGACGATTTGCTGAGCTTCCGCGGTCGCCGGGTCACCGCGGACCGGGCGCTGGTGATGGCGATCATCAACCGCACCCCCGACTCGTTCTACGACCGCGGCGCGAACTTCACCGACGAGAAGGCGCTCGCCGCGGTCGACCGGGCGGTGGCCGAAGGCGCCGACGTGGTCGACATCGGCGGGGTGAAGGCCGGGCCGGGGCAGGAGGTGACCGTCGCCGAGGAGATCCGCCGGGTGGTGCCGCTGGTGGCGGCCGTGCGCGCGCGGCACCCGGAGCTGGTGATCAGCGTGGACACCTGGCGCGCCGAGGTCGGCCGGGCCGCCTGCGCCGAGGGCGCGGACCTGCTCAACGACACCTGGGCGGGCGCCGATCCGGCGCTGGTCGAAGTGGCGGCGGAGTTCGGCACCGGTTATGTGTGCTCGCACACGGGGAACGCGGTGCCGCGCACCCGGCCGTTCCGGGTGCGGTACCCGGACGTGGTCAGCGCGGTGATCGAGGAAACCACCGCCCGCGCGGAAGCGGCGGTGGCGCTGGGCGTGCCGCGCGCGGGCATCCTGATCGACCCGACGCACGACTTCGGGAAGAACACGTGGCACAGCCTGGCCCTGCTGCGTTACGCCGACCGGCTGGCGGGCACGGGGTGGCCGGTGCTGATGGCTCTGTCCAACAAGGACTTCGTGGGGGAGACGCTGGGGGTGGAGCTGGAGGACCGCGTGGACGGCACCCTGGCGGCGACCGCGCTGGCCGCCGCGGACGGCGCGCGGATGTTCCGGGCCCACGAGGTGCGGCGGACGCGGCAGGTGCTGGAAATGGTGGCCTCGATCAAGGGAAACCGCCCACCTTCACGAGCGATCCGGGGATTGGCCTAGCCAAGCCGAGCGGCCCAAGCCAAGAGCCCAAGAGCCCAAGGGGCAAGGATCAAGGGCCAAGCTCCCAGGAGCCAAGAGCTCAAAAATCAAGGGCCAAGCCCCGGGAGCCAAGATCCAAGCTTCCAGGAGCCAAGGCCCAAGGCTCAAGCTGCCAGGAGCCAAGAATCAAGAACCAAATCCGCAGCCCATTTCGGTGCCGAAAGCAAGAGGGCCAGCACAAACGGGAAGCCCACCCAGACCCCCTTCCCCACCCCGGTCCACAGCCAAAAACACGGTGGAGGGGGGGGGGGGGGGGGGGGTTTTTCCCCCCCCCCCCCCCCCCCCCCCCCCCCCCCCCCCCACCAAACCAGGCGGAGTTTTCTTCCCCCCCTCCTCCCCCCCCCCCCCC